>NZ_JBAIYW010000369.1:0-1190 GCF_036763055.1 Desulfovibrio sp. 1214_IL3152
GGAGCCTCCAGCCTTTCCTTGAGGCTCAGGCGGCCATCGCGCAGGGCATCGGCACTGTCGCTTTCGCCGGGCAAAAGCCACAGGCTGTCCTTGGGCAGCCAGTCTTCAAACAGGCTTGGCGCTTCAAGCACACTGCCGGGCAAAAGCCCCAGGCCGCCGCCGTCCAGAGACTTCTTGAAGGAATAGCATTCGTTTTCGCCGATGCGGCCTTCGGCAAACATGCGGTCACAGCGGTCACGAGCCGCTGCGAGGCTTTTGGCGTCAAGGGCAAGGGGGCTGGCGGGCAAAAGAACCAGCTCATCGCAAGCCTGCAGTGAACGCTGGCTTTCAGCATCAAAAACACGCATTTCATCCAGCGTGTCGCCAAAAAATTCCAGACGGACCGGCTTTGCGTAGCCTGTGGGAAAAATATCCAGGATATCACCGCGACGGGCCATTTCTCCGGGCCGCGTCACCATGGCAACGCGCTCATACCCCCACTCCACGGCCTGCTCCAGCAGCAGTTCGGGCGCGTAATCGCTGCCCTTGCGCAAATCCAGATTGCATGCTGCAAAAAAATCCAGGGGAACATGGCGCAGCAGCAAGCTTTCCACGCTGCACACAACACAGCGCGGTCTTCCCTGGGCAAGGCCATACAGCGCGGCAAGACGCGACGCCCACGAGGCTCTGTCCTGCCACTGGCTCAGGGGCGGCAGGTTCAGGCAGGGGCTGCTCCATTGGGGTTCGGAAACAGACTTGTCGGCCAGCGAAAGATCGGGGGTAAAAAGCGTAAGCAAGGCGCGGGCGCTGTTGTATTCTTCCCGGTCGCGGGCCACCAGCACCACGGTACGCCCCTGGGCCAACGCTTCGGCTGCAAGGCGGCAACGCGTACCCATGCCGCTGCGCTCAATATAGATCTGCCCTTCCTTGCTTGCCAAGACTGTACTGAAATTGCTCATGAAAATGTTCCATGCGCCGTGCCTTTTCCGGCACGGCCGTAATGCGGAAATGCGGCGTAAAGCCGCAGTGTTCAGGTAGGCGGCTGCGGACGAAAAAATGCCCGCTCCCTTAGACAGTGTCGTCCCGAGCGCCTTTCCCGGTATCTCTGCGTCGAACTTCGCCTTTTATTCCGGTCGAGTACCATAAGAGTACACTCCCTGCATAAAAGGCTCGTTCTCCTTGATATACCAAGGAAATTCATCTCGTGACGA
>NZ_JBAIYW010000577.1:0-1186 GCF_036763055.1 Desulfovibrio sp. 1214_IL3152
CCTGCAGCAGTCCGCCCTGCGCATGCAGGGTCTGCCGCCCGTGGATGCACAGGGCAACCCCCTTACGCCCGGCGACGGGCAGCAGCCCACACTGCAGCCCATCGGCACGACGCCCAAGCCTTCGTACAAGCTGAGCCTGCCGTCACGCCTGTAGGGTAGACAGATTTGGAAAAATGTTCCCCGCGCGTTCATGATCCGCACGGGGAACGACCGTATGCCGCTTTACCGGGACCTGTTCCGGCGCAGCGCTAACGTCTGCAACCTGCAGTCTGAAAACGGTACGGCAGCGGCCCGGGCGGCCGTTTTTGCTGCCCCGGCAGCGCACCCAGAAATTTTACAACATCCCTCGTCAAGCACCGCCCCGGCGCTTGACGGGCAAGGCAAAGGACCTCGCAACATGGCACAGAACAAAGGTATCGGCTTGAAAGAAGTGGCCCATATGGCCGAGCTCTCACGCCTCACTGTCAGTGAGGAAGAACAAACGCTTTTCGCGCGGCAACTGGATGACATCCTCGGCTATATGGATGTGCTCGCCAAGGTGGACACCAGCGAGGTGGAGCCTCTGTACAGCCCCGCGCAGCACCGGCCCGCGCCGCGCGAAGACGTGGCCGCCCATGTATGCACCCGTCAGGATGTGCTGGCAAACGCTCCCGAGGCAGACGGCGAATATTTTATGGTTCCGCGCATCGTCTAGAGCAGATTAACACTTGAAATGCTTGCTTACGGCAGGCAAAAGCCTGCCTGCTCGCATTTCGTGGCAAGGATTTTCAGGAAAACCCTTGCAGAGCAGTTGACTCGTTTCATTCGTAAACTGCTCTAGAGCAGATTAACTTTGAGAATGTACATTCTCAAAGTTTAAGACACGCTCGCTTCGATGCTTAACCGCGCAAGTAAGTTGCGCTTGCATCTTTGCGGCGGGTGAAATTGCTCCTGAGCATCCGGGCACGGCAGATCCTGCAAGCAGGCTTCCGTTTACGCCAACACTACAAGCAGAATTTTCGAGAACACCATGACCGACATATGCTCCCTCTCTCTCACGGCTGTGGCCCGGGCCCTGCAAAAAAAAGAACTGAGCGCGGTGGATGTGACCACCGCCTGCCTTGACCGTATCGCCGCCACAGAGCCGCGGCTGGACGCCCTGCTGTATGTGAATGCCGAAAACGCCCTGGCCCATGCCGCCGCGCTG
>NZ_JBAIYW010000271.1:0-1185 GCF_036763055.1 Desulfovibrio sp. 1214_IL3152
GGGGGGGGGGGGGAGGATGAGGCGCGTGTCTCGTTTGCTGTGGGGCGCAAGCATGGCCGCAAGTTTTGCGCTCTGGTGGGTGTGGGCCAGGACGTGCGACTGGTCGGGCAGTATCCTGCCGCAAAACGGCGGCAGACTGCGGCGGGTGCATATCCCCGGCCATTGGGGCTGTCAGGCGGCGGGGACAGGTTTTACCGCAACTGACGGCCAGAATGTGTGAGGATGTACGCGGATACGCGAAGATGGACCAGTGCGTGGGGCATCAGTCCGGGTATCAGCCCTTGGTATCAGTCCGGGCGGGCGATAGCGGCGGTAACGCCGTCCACCGCCCGGAGCAGATCCTGGGAAGACAGGCAAATCTGTACGCCGCGCAGCCCTGCGCTTATATAGATGCTGTCTTGCTCAAGGGCGCTGGCGTCCACAAAAACGGGATAATTTTTCTTGCCGCCAAGGGGGGAGCAGCCGCCGCGCACGTAGCCTGTCAGGGGGCGCACGTCCTTGAGCGGAACCATTTCCGCATGCTTGTTGCCCGAGGCCGCCGCAAGGGCCTTGAGGTTCAGCTCGGCCCCGGCGGGTATGCAGGCCATGAGCACGCCTGTTTTGTCCCCACGGGCAACCAGGGTTTTGAAAACGCGCTGCGGCTCGACCCCGAGCCGGCAGGACATGGTGACGGCGGAAAGGTCGTTTTCATCCACGGCAACCTGATGCAGGGTGTGGGGGATGCCGTGTTTTTCCAGTTGGCGGGCGGCATTGGTCTTGGCGATCTTGGCGGACATGTTTTTCTTCGCAGGTTCTGGAGGCGTGGCAAGGGCGCTCAGCAGAGACCGAGCCACTGAATTATTTTGTTGCGCAGCGTTACCAGGTTAAAGGGTTTGGCAAGATAGTCGTCCATGCCCGACTGCATGATTTCATCCATGGTTTCTGGCATGGCTACGGCTGTCATGGCGATGATGGGTACAGCTTTGCCCTGCGGATTTCTGGGCAGGTTGAGGCGGATCTCACGGGTGGCGTGCAGGCCGTCCATGACGGGCATATACACGTCCATAAAGATCATGTCATAACATTGCTGTCCGGCTAAGGGGTAACAAAAAAGTCCAAAATCTCAGCAGTATGTGGTATAAGAAGTTACCACAACAACTTGCCACACAAGGAGATTTTGGACTTGAGCCATCATACTACACTCTT
>NZ_JBAIYW010000177.1:0-1184 GCF_036763055.1 Desulfovibrio sp. 1214_IL3152
GCCGGACGCATCAGCGCCGGGCATGCCCGCTGCCTTCTGGGTATTGACGATCCTTCCGCCGCCGAGGCACTGCGCCTGCGTATTCAAAGCCACGGCATGACCGTGCGTGAAGCTGAAGACGCCGCAGCCTTCTGGCGCGGCAACTCTGCCCTGCCCTGGCTGGAAGGAGGGGAAAAGCAGACCGTACAGCCCGTGCCGCAAAAAATTTCGCGCAAGAAAAGTCCGGCCTTCAAGCTTCTGCAAAAAGACCTGAGCAGCGCCCTTGGCTGTGCCGCCAAGATCAGCGGCGACGAAAACGGCGGGCGTATTTCACTGAACTATACCAATAAGCAAGAGTTGGATGCCCTGCTGGAAAAATTCGGCGTGGCTCTTGAGGCCGAATAGCGCAAACATGCTTTGCATTGGCGCGAGCTACACAAAATAACGCAGGTGGCAATAAACGCATTGCGTGTAAAATCCCCTGAAGTTCATTCAAAAACCGCATTGCGCATGACAGCAATCAGGCCCCGGCGGGATTATCCCGCCGGGGCCTGTTTTAGCATATTTCTGCACCAGTTATGGCGAATAACGCATACCTGCCTTACTCGTCTGGCAAAAACGCGAACGCCCTGCCCGCCTCTTGCCTTCAGCCTTTCCTGCGCAGCACAGCGCCAAACATGCCTTCAAGCCAGGGGTGGCTGTGCTCTGTCTGCCACTGGCGCTCAAGGGTCAAATCTGAATTGCTTTCAAGCAGTTGACGGACAGCACGTTCGTTTTCCGCAGGGTTGAGCGTGCAGGTTATGTAGGCCAGCTCCCGGCCCGGCTGCAACAGACCGGCAAGGGTGCGCAGCATATTCAGTTGCAAGGCTTCAAGTTCAGCAAGATGTTGCGGTTCGCGCCTGCGGATATCCGGCCTTCGGGCCAATACCCCCAGACCGGAACAGGGTGCATCCACCAGAATATGCCCAGTCCATTGCCGCAACGGCGGCACAACGGCATCCGCCAGACAGTGCGGCGGCACAGGCAGTCCAAGCGTTGCGCACTGGGCTGGCAGGCCTCGCAAGCGAGCAAAGGAGCGGTCTGAACACAATGCCACTGGAACGCCCCATTCCATCAGGGCAGCGCTTTTGCCGCCATGCCCGGCGCAGGCATCCCACACAGGCTCATTCCAGCGATCAAGCCCCAGAGCAAGCAAGACCTGCTGA
>NZ_JBAIYW010000607.1:0-1183 GCF_036763055.1 Desulfovibrio sp. 1214_IL3152
TACCTTGACGGTGTCGGCGCCGGCTTCAAGGATGGCCTTGGCTCCTTCGTAGGTAGCCACGTTGCCGGCCACAAGCTGGCAGTTGGGAAACGCCGACTTGACCATGCGAATGGCCTTGATGACGTTGACGGAATGCCCGTGGGCAGAGTCAAGCACCAGCACGTCGGCCCCGGCCTCAAGCAGTTGCTCGGCGCGGGATTCGCAATCCTTGCCGATGCCGATGGCCGCGCCCACGCGCAGGCGCCCGGCGGCGTCTTTGCAGGCGTTGGGATATTTTTGCACCTTGTCGATATCTTTCATGGTGATCAGGCCGCGCAAATGACCATCTTCGTCCACCACAAGCAGTTTTTCAATGCGGTGCTCGTGCAGGTGCTGCTTGGCTTCGGCAAGGGATGTGCCCATAGGTACGGTAACGAGATTTTCGCTGGTCATGACGTCGGCCACGCGCACGGCCTGGCCGTCTTCGACAAAGCGCACGTCACGATTGGTAAGAATGCCCACAAGGCGGTCGTCGGCCACAACCGGCAGGCCGGAAACGCGGAAGTCCGACATGAGGTCAAGAGCTTCCTGCACCGTATTGTTGGGCGAAATGGTTACCGGGTCGAGGATCATGCCGCTTTCGCTCTTTTTGACCCTTTCAACTTCAAGGCGCTGCCGGGACACGGGCATGTTTTTATGGACAATGCCGATGCCGCCCATGCGAGCCATGGAAATCGCCATGGCCGATTCCGTTACGGTGTCCATAGCGGCAGAAAGCAGGGGGATGCGCAGGGGGATGGAAGGGGTAAGCCAGGTGGCTATGTCCACGGCATCAGGAGTAATGTCCGAATAGCCGGGAATGAGCAAAATGTCGTCAAAGGTCAGCGCTTTGCCGCGATTGGTGAACATGGCATCCTCGTAATATGCTGGAATAATTGTTCAAATTGTAGTCTAACAGGGTATCCCCTTGCGGGCCGTATGTCAATGCGGGCTGTGGCTCTGCGGTCGGGCCTGCCGGGTTTGCGGTCGTGCCGCGCGCTCCTGTAGCGAAGCGGGTGCTTGCGCGTACAGTTTTTGAGCGGCCTTGGCAAGTGCCGGAGGGCGCTTTTTTGTTCAAGGCTTGACGTGAGGCGGCAAACATCCTATGAATCACCACTTCGCCCCTGTGGGGCGCATGCGCCGTGCGGCGGCCGCGTGCAGGCAT
>NZ_JBAIYW010000618.1:0-1182 GCF_036763055.1 Desulfovibrio sp. 1214_IL3152
GGCGGTGTGCCGCTGTTTTTTCTGTCTTGCATGGCGGAGGCGCTGCCTGCGGGGCAGGCCCCCGCCATGCCGTGTAAAACCGTTGGGCCGCTACTGCTGCGGACCCTGGTCAAAGTCGACAACACGGCCCTGAAGCCAGATGTAGGCATCAATGGCCTGTCCCGCCTCAGGTTCAAAGTCGCCCAGGGTCATCTTTGACGCATAGATGACAAGGCGCATGGACGGGCGGTTTTCAAAGGGAAAGGTCACGTACAGGGCTTTGACGGGCATTTGTTCCAGCTGGTAGTCCTGCACTTCTTCAATAACGGCGCGCATCTGGTATTCGCAAAAATTGCGGCCGGGCATGATCATGTGACGATCGCTCACATCTACCTGAAGGGGCGGCACGTCCAGGCGTCCCTTGCCGGGATTGGCCTCAAGCCATGCCTCGGCGTGGGCTTCATACTGCGGCCCCTGGGTGATGGTCATGTGGTCCAGCAGGGCCTTGCGCACGGCAAAGGCCAGACCGGCCAGCAGAAAGGTGTGTGTGATCTCCGGGGTGAGGTCGTTCTTGTCGCGGCCATAAAGGGGGTCGAAAAACCACATGGGGTTCTTGCCCTCGATCATGCTTACCGCCACGTTGGCCCCAAGGCCGCTCTGCCAGGGAAAGACGCCCTCGACCGTCAGGTCGTTGGGCAGGCCGTCCAGCAGGGGAACGGCAGAAACAGGATTCAGCTTTTCGCCTTCCTCTCCTACCATCAGAACAGAAGCGCGCACGGGCTGATCCTGCGGCCAGGCCATCATAATATGGTCTTTGCCGCCGTGCTTCCACTGCCACGAAGGGCGCGTACCGCCTTCGTGCAGGACAGTGCCCACAATCTGGCCCATGATTTCCACCGGGTTGCGGCCCGTCAGCACGACCCAGGCATCGCCCAGGGCTTCGTGGTGTATGCGGGCGTGGTCCTCGGCGTGGTCTTGAGCTTCTGCCCCATCAGCGGCGTGCTGCTTCACGGAATTTTCCTTGTCAGTGGCTTCAGGCTCGCCGCTTTTGTTCTTTTTGGACATGGGAATTTCCTTTATCGCTCTTTCAGCGGCTGGCCGGACGCGCCTTGCGCCCGGCCGGGCCGTTTCAATTCAGTCTTTGGTGGTGACGGTCAGCGCCTGTCGCCACGATCATTACGGTCGCGACGGTCACGTCCGCCA
>NZ_JBAIYW010000027.1:0-1181 GCF_036763055.1 Desulfovibrio sp. 1214_IL3152
CTGACCGGGATGAATGTTGCAGAAACGGCAGTTGCGCGTGCAGGTTTCGCCCAGGATCAGAAAGGTGGCCGTACCGGCGGAGTAGCATTCCTGCCGGTTGGGGCAGTTGGCCGCCTTGCAGACGGTGAAAAGGCCCAGGTCATCCACAAGGCCGGTGGTGGAGAAAAAGCGTTTGTCCGAGGCCAGTGGGCGGCGCAGCCAGGGCGGCATGCGCATGGCTTTTTGCGGTTTGTCGCCGCAGGAGCCGGAAGCGGAGGTTTTGCAGGTCACTTTTCAGTCCTTTGCGCGTCTTGCAACAGTGTCATGAGGTCTTGGGCGGCCCGCAGGATGGGCAGAAGCTGGCCGTGGCTCCCGGCGGGCTGGAAAATATGGTAAAACTCTTCAAGAAAGGCAGCTTTTACGGCGGCCATGTCCGGAGCCGGGACAGCCGTTTCCCGCGCTATGGATGTGGCGGCCACGCCTTCCAGGCCGCAGGGCGAGATAATGTTGAACAGGGAGAGGTCCTCGGCCACATTGAGAGCCAGACCGTGCATGGTGACGTAGCGGTTCACCGCGATGCCCAGCGATGCGATCTTTTTTTCGCCCGTCCATACGCCGGGAAAGCCCTGCCGCCGCTCTGCCGTCACGTCAAAGCGGGCCAGCATGCGTATGGCGGTTTCCTCAAGGTCGTGCACATAGGCGCGGATGCCGCCGGACCGCTTCTTGAGGCTGATAATCGGATAGGCCACAAGCTGACCCGGAAAATGGCAGGTCACGTTGCCGCCACGGGTGCTGTGCACGATGTCCACATGGTCGCTCCACATGCTTTGCAGGTGCGGCGGAACATTTTCCTCACCGGAGTTTTTACCGATGCTCACGGTGGGCGGATGCTCAAGCAGCAGCAGGATGTCATCCCCGCCGGATTGCACCAGTGCCTGTACCTGCTTTTGCAGGGCAAAAGCGTCTTCATGGCCGATGCGGCCCAGATCAAATGCAAGCATGTCGTTTCTGCTGTTTTTCGTCCTGTTTACGCGGGCGGTGTTTTTACCGCAAGTCGCAGGGAGTGGCGTCCTGTGAAAGGAAGACCAGTTCTTCCGTAATGTCCAGCAACTCTTCCATAAGGCCGCCGCCGCTCATGGGGTGGCCGAAAAGCGCCTGCCTCTGGCTGTCCAGGCCGCGCCTGTCCACGGCGTCGGGCAGGG
>NZ_JBAIYW010000262.1:0-1180 GCF_036763055.1 Desulfovibrio sp. 1214_IL3152
GCATGCGGTGCAGGCTTACGGTGCGGCAACCCATGCCGTACACGCGCTCCAGATGGGCCGCATGCTGAATGAGGGCCAGCAGGTCAAAACGCCAGGGGCCAAGGCCGAGCAAAAGACCCATGCCCACATCAGGCACACCCGCAGCAAAGGCCGTATCGGGGGCCTCAAGGCGCTTGACGTAATCGCTTTTCGGGCCGGCCACATGTGCCGCGCGGTAGCTGGCCTCATGATAGGTGTCCTGATAGATGAGGATGGTCCCCACGTAGGCGTCGAGCAACGTTTCATACTGGGCGCTTTCAAGCGGCCCCACGTTGACGTTGACGCTGTGGATTTCACCCACGCCGTCAAACACCGTGTACAAGATGCTGATGGCCTCGGCCAGGTACTCCACATCGGCATTGGGCAATTGCCCGCTGACCAGAAAAATACGCTTGTGGCCCTGGCGGATAAGGCGCAAGGCCGCCTCGCGCATTTCGGGCGAGGTCATATACTTGCGCTCTATCAGCCCGTTTCCTTTCCTGTTGGCGCAATACAGACATTCACTGCCGCAATGGTTGGAAAGGTGCAGCGGAGCGGAAAGAACCATGCGGTCGCCATAAACCCGCTGCTTAACCTCATCGGCAACCGCCAGAATGCGCTCATGCTCCACGGGGTCGTCAACCCGCATAAGTGCCACGATCTCATCGGCGTCCAGCGGAACCATCTGCATGGATTTATCCAGAATATCACGAAGCTCAATGGCGTCCGGGGCATCCTGACGATCCAGGGCACGCTCAATGGCAGCCACACTAAACCACCGGGGCAACGATTCCACAGACATGAGTACCAACCTCACACACGTTAAAAAACCTATAAAAATGCAGGGCGATCTTGCCTTTCAAAATACTCGTTCAAATTCGGCGATTCGATTGTCCATTATTTCACATATCTCGTCAAGCAAAGGCCGACGCTTCATGTGGATTTTTGCCGCCCGTGCAGATCCCACGCGCTTCTGCGGGGAAAGTACTGTAAGAAGAGCATGCCCGCCTGCGAAGGCCAGACGGCAAAAACAAACAGCGCAGCCCACAGCCCGCCCCGCCATTGCCCCGCAGTGTTTTTTCCTGACGGGCCGCCGCACTTCCCGGACTTCTTGCACGTCCCGCGCTTCCTGTCCTTCCAGCGCCTCACGCGCCAGCCGCAG
>NZ_JBAIYW010000386.1:0-1179 GCF_036763055.1 Desulfovibrio sp. 1214_IL3152
CCCGCAATAGAGCAAACCAAGACAATCGGGAGCATGACGCGCTGCGGCGTTCTCTCCTGGCCGGCACTTTCTCCTGGCCCGGTGTTCCGCCCTTGCCGGAAGCGGGCCTGTGGGGTAAAACAACCCACACCCTTTGACCAGCCCGTTGGGCCGCCCGCCATGATCATTCATATCGATATGGACGCTTTTTTTGCCTCTGTGGAGCAAATGGACAACCCCGACCTGCGGGGCCGCCCGGTTATTGTGGGCGGCAGCAGCGACAGGGGGGTGGTTTCCACCTGTTCTTACGAGGCCCGCACCTTCGGCGTACACTCGGCCATGCCTATGGTCGTGGCGCGCCGCCTGTGTCCGCAGGCCGTCATTGTGCGCGGGCGCTACCAGCGTTATACCGAGCTTTCCCACGCCATCATGTCTGCCCTGAAAGACTTTTCGCCTCTGGTGGAACCGGCCAGCGTGGACGAGGCGTATATGGACGCCACGGGCCTTGAACGGCTTTTCGGACCGCTGGAAGCGCTGGTGGCGGCCATTAAAGCCCGCATTGAGGATGTGACCGGAGGGCTGACCTGTTCCGTGGGCGTGGCTCCGGTCAAATTTCTTGCCAAGATATGCTCGGACGTGAACAAGCCCGACGGCGTATTCATTTTACGGCAGGAAGAAATGGACGCCTTTCTGTGCGCCCTGCCTGTGGGCAAGATACCCGGAGTCGGCAAACGCACGGTGCAGAGCCTTCAGGACCTCGGCGTCAGAACCGTGGCCCAGTTGCGCCGCTTCAGCCCGGACTTTATGGAGCGCCGTTTCGGCAAGTGGGGCCTTGCCCTCTACGAACGCGCCCAAGGGCGCGACAGCCGCAAGGTGGAGACAGAACGCGAGGCCAAGAGCGAAAGCGCGGAATGTACCTTTGCCGAAGACACGCGGGACAGGGATTTTTTACAGCGCATGCTCATGGCCCACGCCGAGCGCGTGGGCAGTTCATTGCGGCGGCACGGCTACCGGGGGCGCACCATTACCCTGAAGGTAAAATTTTGCGACTTCAAGCAGATCACGCGCTCCCGCACGCTGGAAGAACCCGTCAATGCCACGGAAACCATTTTTGAAACAGGCTGCCGCCTGCTGGCAGATTTGCCCCTGCCGCAGCCCGTGCGCCTTATCGGCCTTGGCGTGTCCGGCTTTGATGCGCCC
>NZ_JBAIYW010000526.1:0-1174 GCF_036763055.1 Desulfovibrio sp. 1214_IL3152
TGGCAACGGCGCAACGGGCGTCAGGCCATAATGGGGCGCAGAGGCCATGCCGTGCCGTTTCCGTCTTCAGCGTCAGGCAAAGTTGTAGCCAGCCTCCAGCGCCTTTTCGTTGACAGGAATGAGCTTGGCATAATGGGCGCTGACCACGCGCCGCAGCGCGTCCTGCACCACGGCGGGCGGCAGCGCGCCCGTGGCCTTGAGCCACGCGCCCAGGGCCACCATGTTTGCCAGTTTCACATTGCCCAGTTCGTGGGCCAGGTCATTGGCCGGAATGTAAACCGTGCGCAGCGAGGCATCCACAAGGTCTTTGTTCACCAGGGATGCGTTGACCACCTGCACGCCGTCCTTGTGCAGGCGTGGCTGGAACTTTGCCAGGGAAGGCTCGTTGAGAATGATGGTGGACAGCGGTTCGCGCACCAGCGGAGAGCCTATGGCGTGTTCGTCCAGAACCACCGTGCAGTTGGCCGTGCCGCCGCGCATTTCCGCCCCGTAAACGGGGATAAAGCTTACCTCAAGCCCGTATTCCATACCGGCCTGGGCCAGCAGGTTGCCGATCAGCATGACTCCCTGGCCGCCGAAACCGGCAATAATAACGTCCTGATATTTACTCACGGCCGTCCTCCTGGCTGTCCTGGCCCGCATTTTCCGTCGTTGCGGCGGGCAGGGACACGTCCTTGTACACGCCCAGGGGAAAGACGGGAATCATGGCTTCGGCAATACGTTTGTTGGCGGCGATGGGGTCCAGATGCCAGTTGGTGGGACAGCCGGAGAGCAGTTCCACAAAGCCGAAACCAAGGCCTTGCAGTTGCACGTCAAATGCCTTGCGTACGGCTTTTTTGGCGGCGCGCACATGCTTGACGGAATCAAGGGCGCAGCGGGCGGCGTAGGCCACGCCGTCCAGTTGGGCCATTATTTCCGCCATGCGTATGGGACCGCCTTCGTTACCGGCGTTGCGGCCCTGCCGGCTGGTGGTGGTTTTTTGTCCCACAAGCGTGGTGGGAGCCATTTGCCCGCCGGTCATGCCGTATACGGTGTTATTGATGAAGATCGTGGTGATTTTTTCGCCCCTGTTGGCGGCGTGCAGAGATTCGGCCATGCCTATGGCAGCCATGTCGCCGTCGCCCTGGTAGGTAAAGACCACCGATTCGGGCCGTGCGCGGCGCACTCCCGTGGC
>NZ_JBAIYW010000573.1:0-1171 GCF_036763055.1 Desulfovibrio sp. 1214_IL3152
TGGAGCAGGCTCCGCCAAGTGTGCACGAGGCCCCTTTCTGGTTCCAGGGCGCGCGCATAAGCAGAAGGGCCATCCCGCACCAGTTGGTGATGCCTGAGAAAACCTGGCCCGCGCCGATGAACAGCGCACCCAGATAAAACAGCGGGCTGATGCCGTAGCCCAGCAGCGTAAAGAGCACCGTCAGCGCTCCTGCCACCAGACGCACCTGCCGGTCAAGAGAGGGCGACGCTTCGCCGGTTTTTGGCAGGCCTTCGCCGGTAGTGGCAAAACCGGCCTCTTCGCAGGCGGCTATGCCGCCATCAATGAAGCGCACATTGGCGTAGCCTGCCTGGATGAATTTTTCAGCGGCGCTTTTGGCGCGCGCGCCACTGCGGCAAATGGTGAATATGGGGGTATCGACGAGCACGCCGCTGCGCAGGGCGACGTCACGGGGGTCAAGGTCGGTAACGGGAGCAAAGGCTGTAGGCAGGGCCAGACGTTTTTCAGAATATTCCATGGGCGAACGTACATCCACAACAAGAGCCTGCTTCAAGTCCACACTGTGCAGCTCTCTGGCGCTGATGCTTTGTACAGCGGACATATGGTCTCCTTTTTCCGGCAATGGCTGCCGAAATGCACGCAACGTAAACGGGAGCAGTGTCAGACGGGTTGCAACCCGGACGCAGCGGTGATGGTATCCTTCCGTATTGGTAGGATATAATTATTGATTATAGTGATATAATTCGTATCGGAATGCAACTGCCGCAAGGGGCGGCTGCTTTTTGACAACAATGCAGTATGATTGATTATAGTAGCTTTCACACGCTTATGGGCAAAAAACGGAATGCCCTGCAAAAACAGACAGGCTGCCTGCGGGCAGCCTGTGGGTTTATTGCATTTCAGCCGTTTGCCTGCGTTCGTGCAGGGCCAGCCGCAGCCTGTCGGCCAGCATGAAGCAGCCGCACAGGCTTACGGAGATCGCCGTGGCCGTGAACACGCCCCTGTAGCCGAAGCCGGCGTTGATGACCATGCCGCCGATAAGCGGGGCCAGCATGCCGCTGGCGTCAAAGGTCGCCATCATGACGTTGGAGTTGATGGAGCGCGTGGCAGGGTTTGAGCGGTCATATACCGCAGCGGCCAGCAGAGGGTACAGCAGGCCCAGACCCAGGCCGTACAGACAGGTCAGCGGCAA
>NZ_JBAIYW010000592.1:0-1146 GCF_036763055.1 Desulfovibrio sp. 1214_IL3152
ATACACTTTTCTCCCAGATGCTATCTCTGATTCCCAGACATGTTTTTCAAAAGCTCGAACACCGGCACAAAGTAGGGCGGGCCTCACGCAAATTCGGCTTCAAGGAGCAGTTCACCGCCATGGCCTTCATACAGCTTGCCGCAAGGCGCTCCATGCGCGATGGGTTGCGTTGCCTGGCCGCAGCCGGGAACCGCTTGTACCACTGGGGCCTGAAAAACGTGGCCCGCTCAACGTTCGCTGATGCGAACAACTCCCGGCCCGTGGGCTTTTTTCATGACCTGTTCGCCGAAATGTACGGCTTGTGCGCGACAAAAACTCCGAAGCACAAATTTCGCTTCAAATCCAAGCTGTTCAGCTTGGACGCTACCACCATCAAGCTTTGCCTTTCGCTCTTCCCATGGGCTTCGTTCCGCCAAGCCAAAGGCGGCGTCAAAATGCACACCCTGCTGGACCATGACGGGCATATCCCGGCTTTCGTAACCGTCACCGACGCCAAAACACATGAAAGTCGTATGGCTCAATCCCTGGAACTGCCCAAAGCCTCCATAGTGGTTTTTGACAAGGCGTACATCAGCTACCCCTGGTTTCGAGCCCTTGAGGAAAAAGCCATCTTTTTCGTGACCCGCCTCAAACGCAACGCCGTTTATAAGCTTTTGGAGCGCCGCCCGGTGCGCCGGGGGACCGGTGTCACTTCCGATCACATCATTGAGGTCGTCAGTCGGGGAAAAGGCCTGCGGCTGCGGCGTATTGGCTACCGCGACCAGAAAACCGGAAAACATTACGAGTTTTTAACCAATAACTTCCGGCTCTCGCCAAAAACCATTGCCGACATCTATAAAGACCGCTGGCAAATCGAGCTTTTCTTCAAGGAAATCAAACAAAATCTGCGCATAAAGACCTTTGTCGGCAACTCGGAAAACGCGGTACTGATTCAAGTCTACACGGCCCTGACGGTGTACCTGCTGCTGGCGTACCAAAAATTCCTCAGCCGCATCGGGATGTCCGTGCAGCAACTTTTCCAACTCATCCAGCTCAACCTGCTCGGTTCGGCGTCTCTGGAAGAACTCCTGAATCCACGACGGCGAAGAAAAGATAATCTTCAACATCTCAGCCTATTAGAATTGGGTGCTTAGCCGGACAGCAATG
>NZ_JBAIYW010000056.1:0-1144 GCF_036763055.1 Desulfovibrio sp. 1214_IL3152
GGGCAGCGGCAGCGCATTCTGGCAGAGCAGGCGCGGCTTTTTCTGCATCGGTGCGGTGACGGGGCTTATGGCCGGGCTGACAGGAGCGGGCGGGCCGGTGCTTTCCATTCCCTGGATGATCATGGCGGGCGTTTCACCCATGACGGCTGTGGGCCTTGCCATGCCCTATCAGGTGACCACGGCTCTGTTCGGCACAATCGGCAACATGTCCGACGGGCATGTGGACTTTAGCATTCTGCCCTATATCTGCGGCATGGCGCTGGCTGGCCTGTTTGCGGGGGTGGCTGTTGCCAGGCGTATTCCCACGGCATTGCTGCGAAAGCTTATCGGCGGCCTGTGCTGCGGGCTGGGGCTGTTTTTGTTCTTGCGCCTGATATGCAGTTAACGTAAAAAATGTCATGAATATCGCTTCTGTATTCATCAGCCGTCCGGTCGCTACGGTGCTGCTTATGCTCGGTATGCTTTTTTTCGGCATAACGGGCTATAAAAACCTGCCTGTCAATCATCTGCCCAATGTGGACTTTCCCACCATCCAGGTCATGGCCGACCTTGCGGGAGCCGACCCGGAAACCATGGCGGCTTCCGTCGCCACGCCTCTGGAAAAGGAATTTTTTACCATTGCGGGCATTGACTCCATTTCTTCGGTCAACTCCACAGGCCGCACCCGCATCACCATCCAGTTCGCCCTGGACCGCAACATCGATGCGGCGGCCCTGGACGTGCAGTCGGCCATCGGCCTTGCGCAGCGGCGCATGCCTTCCAACATGACCACGCCGCCGAGCTTCCGCAAGGTGAACCCGGCGGACATGCCCATCCTGTACTTGCGCGTATCGTCGCCCACGCTGCCCCTGTATGCCCTTAATGAATATGCCGACACGCTCATAGGCCAGCGTCTTTCCATGGTGGAAGGCGTGGCCCAGGTGGTGGTGTACGGCCAGAAAAAATACGCTGTGCGTGTGCAGCTTGACCCGGACGAACTGGCTTCGCGCGGGCTTGGCATTGACGAGGTGGCCGATGCCGTGGCCGCCGCCAACAGCATGCTGCCCACAGGCTCTCTGG
Organism: Desulfovibrio sp. 1214_IL3152; assembly: GCF_036763055.1. Classification (NCBI taxonomy): domain Bacteria; kingdom Pseudomonadati; phylum Thermodesulfobacteriota; class Desulfovibrionia; order Desulfovibrionales; family Desulfovibrionaceae; genus Desulfovibrio; species Desulfovibrio sp. 1214_IL3152. The sequence continues at coordinate 1,060 of NZ_JBAIYW010000056.1, forward strand.
AGGGCGCGCAGCGGGCCAGCGCCATCAAGTCTTCGGGCCAGCTGCTCAATGCCCGCGCCTTTCAGGACACTGTGGTGGCCTACCA
>NZ_JBAIYW010000313.1:0-22320 GCF_036763055.1 Desulfovibrio sp. 1214_IL3152
TGGCGTCGGTGGCAGCCTGGGGGCGCGACGACGCAGGGGGCAAGATGCCAAGGGACCGTATCTGCCGGGCGTCCTGCAGCAGGCCCAGGGTGAAAAGTCTGCCCACGGCCAGCTCTTCAAGCTTGTCGGGCATGCAGTGCAGACAGGCCACGGTTTTTCCATTGCAGATGAGATTATACGCTTCTTCGCGCAGGAGCAGGTCGTCCACCTCATATCTGCCCAGATGGTTGATGCGTGTAAGGGTAATGGGAAAACAGACCGGGGGATGATGGGGCTTGGACATGCGGGCGGATTTCTCCTTGCGGTGGGATGCGCTGCATTTGCCGCGAGGTCGCGTCTGGCAGCGTAACCGCAGTTTCGGCCAAAACGGGCTGAAAAACAAGAGGCGCTGCAGGCGGGATTGTGCATGCCCCGGACATGACGCGCCAGCCATATAAAATGTATTGTAAAAGAGGTCTTTTCATTAGCGGCGTGCTCACCTAGTATAGGACAGGCGGTACCGGATGCCGGCCGGGCCATGCGTGGCGGAATATCTGCACAGGCTGCCCGGCACAGGGCATGTGCCGCAGGATACTGATGCATGGGACGACGCGCGGGACAGGCGGCACGGGATGCCCGGCTCGTGTTCTAGAGCAGATTAACTTTGAGAATGTACATTCTCAAAGTTTAAGACACGCTCGCTTCGCTGCTTAACCGCGCAAGTAAATAGCTCTGCTGTCTTCATCCGTAACTTCCTTTGTCGTAACGGCTGAAGCTGCGCTTGCATCTTTGCGGCGGGCGACTGCTCACGCAGCCGCCAGAGCAATTTCACTTTGAAATTGCTCTACGGCTCGGGCTTTCCGGCGCAGGCTACCGGCGCGTTGTCCGATCAGAAAAATACGAATCTGTTGCAAGGAGTTTTTGTCATGAAAAAACTTTTGCTCTGCATTTTTTTTGTGTTTTTGGCGCTTCCCGTTGGGGCGGACGACGGCGGCCCGGCGTGGAAGGACTTCAAAGCTGAATGGATGAGCGCGTTCCCCGCCGGCTCGGTGACTGTGCAGGATCAGGGGCAGATAAAGATATGCACTCTGGAGGAAGGCGTGACCGCCACGTTTTTTCTGGATAACGACGGCGTGGTGGAGCGCGCTGTCGTGACCAACATGCTGCCGTCTTCTGGCCGCTACTTCGAAGGAGTTGCCCAGACCATCAGGGTTCTGGCCGGGCAGGACCCGCAGGCGGCTGCCGTGAGCGCGGCCTTTGCCACCTCCGCACCTGCAGTTCTGTGGCGCGCCGCTGGCGGTTTTTGCTTTGAACGCACGCAGGATCCGGGCGCAGGCTGGTTTTTTTATGCCAGCCGCGGCGACCAGTGTCCGACAGAAGTGAAGTAGGCGGGGGCAGCCTTGCGAACGCCTGATTCACGGCAAATAGAAAAACTTGCGTTTCAAGATCTTGAAGGCCATGAGGGCTGGCAGCGGGCCGCCTTGTATTCGGGGCAGGCAGACCCTTTCTGCTGCCTGCCGGCCTGGCAGCTTTCCTTTCATGAGGTCTTTGCCCCGGAACGCCAGCTCATGATGTGGCATGATCCCGGACGGGTCATGAACAGCGTGGTTGTGCTGGCGGAACAGGTTTTTTCCGCAGAGTCGGTCCTGCTGACTCCCATAGATACGCTGTGGTTTTTCAGTTCTCCCCTGCTGGGGCCTCATGCCGTGGATCTGCTGGCCCACGCCATGAGCGATCTGGCCGCGCTGTATCATCCGTATTTTCCCCGCATTGTCATCAGCGGTTTGCAGCCGGGCAGCGTAACGCCCCGCCGCCTCCTTCAGACCTTTGGCCGCAGCTTTGATTTTTTTATGCATTCGGAAACCGTGCAGTGCGCGGCTTCTCTGCAGGGAGGCCTGGATGGCTTCTTGTCCCGCAGGTCAGCCAACCACAGGGCCAAGCTGGCCAAGGGCAGCAGGCGTGCCGATGAGCGGGGCATAATGTATGAGCGGCATGTTCCGGCTTCAGAGGCCGAGGCGCTGGCCGTGTTTGAGCGTATGCTGGCCGTGGAAGCGGAAAGCTGGAAAGGGCAGGGGCAGTGCGGCATGACCGAAGAGCCTGCCCGTGCCTTTTATGCGGCCATGCTGCGACGTCTGGCTCCTGCGCGGGCCGCGCGCGTCATGTTTGCCCGGCATGAAAACAGCGATGTGGGCTTTATTTTTGGCGGCATGGCTGGCGGCATATACCGGGGGCAGCAGTTCAGTTACGACCGGCACTGGAAAGACGCCGGCATAGGCAACCTGCTACAGCTCGAACAGATTGCCTGGCTGTGTGAAGAGCAGGCCGCGCGTTACGACATGGGGCCGGTTACGGGGCCACGCATGGGGTATAAGGCGCACTGGACGGAAAAACGTTTGCCCATTCAGACCTGGCTAATGGTTAAAAAATAGTTCGGTCTCCTTCAGGGCAGGCTGCTTTTGAAGGCAGATATTCCCTGCAAGCTGCGGCAGGCACGGCGGCCGTCGTGTCGCGCATCTACTGCCCTTGCCCTGAAAAGGCTGTCCGCGCAATTCCGGACGCAAGGCCGTAGAACAAGCCTGCCCGCCTCCTTGCTCAGAGCAGTTTCAAGTTCAATGTTCGCAATCCCGATGTCTCACGCCCCACGGCAATGCGGCGCGTTGTTCCTGCACAGGCTTGCGCAACGCTCCCGCCTGCCGAATCTTTTGTCTGCATTTTTTAACATGCTTTTTTAACATGCTTTTTCTTCGGCAGTCGTCACGTTTTTTCCCTGTATTCGTCTGCAAAATTTGAGCGCCCGAAGATGTGCGGCAGGGCGCAAAGCCTTGATACGCGCGCCTCATTGAGAGGTTTTATAGAAAAATTATTGACATTTTCTAGCTAATAAACCAGATTTAAGGCTGCCCTCGTAAAAAAATGAGGGAAAGTACTAGGAGGACTGTCATGAAACGTTTTATAGTCGCTGTGGCGCTTGCCCTTTCACTTGCCCTTCCCGGGCTGGCCGCTGCCGAAGGCACCGGCATGTACCTGGCCCCCAAATTCCTTATGAGCATCCAGAGCACCGGACAGATGGAGCGTTCCAGTGGTCTGGCCGGTAGCGGGGTGGATAATTACAACCAGTTTACCCTTGGCGGCGCTCTGGCCCTGGGCTATGACTTCTGGCCCCAGCAGATGCTGCCCCTGCGCGCGGAAATCGAATTCGCCCTGCGCGGCAACAGCGAAAAAAGCTGGAGCGACGGCGGTTCGAACCTGAGTAGCGTCAAGGGCGTCTGGAACAACTCCACCCTGTTCGCCAACCTGTTCTGGGACTTCCGCAACGATAGCGCCTTTACCCCCTACGTGGGCGGTGGGCTTGGTCTGGCTTTCAACTACACCGGCTACACCCTCAAGGATAACGCCGGCAACAAGTTTGAAGCTGACGACCGCTTCACCAACTTTGCCTGGAATCTGGGCGCCGGTGTATCTTACGACATTAACGAAAGCTTCACCCTTGACGCTTCTTACCGCTTTGTGGGCCTCGGCTATAACGAAGTCAGCTCCACTGTGGGCGGCGTCAAGTACGAAGTGGGCAACCGTCCCTATAACAATGAATTTATGATCGGCCTGCGTTACGGCTTCTAGAGCAGATTAACTTTGAGAATGTACATTCTCAAAGTTTAAGCCACGCATCGCTTCGATGCTTAACCGCGCAAGTAAACAGTTCTGCTGTCTTCGCGGCAGTCGTTGGCGAGCCTGCGAGCCTTACGAATGGCGACAGCGATTGTATGGAAACAGGCGGATCGTTACACATGCTGCCTGCAAGCGTATTTTCCTGCGTTACGATTTCTGAAGCATCCGTAACTTCCTTTGTCGTAACGGCTGAAGCTGCGCTTGCATCTTTGCGGCGGGCGACTGCTCACGCAGCCGCCAGCGTGATGCTGTAGCCATTGCTCTCAGCGATTCGTATTGAGGATATGGCTTTTCAAAGGGTAAACGCCTGCTCTGTCGTTTGACCGAGTATGCAGCCGGCAGTTCGTCATCTGTTTAGAGCAGTTTACGAATGAAACGAGTCAACTGCTCTGCAAGGATTTTCCTGAAAATCCTTGCCACGAAATGCGAGCAGGCAGGCTTTTGCCTGCCGTAAGCAAGCATTTCAAGTGTTAAATGCTCTAAAGACATCTGCTCCCAAGTGCTGTGCCCGCCGCGGGATCGGACATCTTGCTGCATGCCGGTAAATTGCGAGAGCTGAAGCCGCCCCTGCGGGTGGTGAGAGCCACGGCCAAAACGGCGCTGCTTGAAGCGCACAGATCAAAGAGCCTTCCGGAGATTTCCGGAAGGCTCTTTGCTGTTGGCAAGGTGCGCCTGTGGGGCTGTGCAGCCGGGCTGTCAGGGAGGCAGGCCGGACTGCGGTCGTTTTATGTTTTTTTCAGATTTGTCGCAGTTTTCCACAGGCCCCAGGCTTGCTCCCAGGCGGCAGCAGGGCCGGTGAAGTGCGGGCAAGCCTGGCCCACGCAAGACCAGTGGACCGACCGCCCGGATGCATAAAGAGGCCTTCCGCGCGCGTGTCAGACCGCCGCTTTGGCTCATGCTGCCCCGTGTTTGCCGCAAGAGATAAAAAAGAGAAAAAATCTTTTTTCCCCTCTTGACAATCAGTGGGGCCTTACAGTTCGGAACTTTTGGCAAGCATGAATGAAAAATGGAGAATATATGAGAAAAACGGAGTAAAATCATTTTATATTTGTTGATAAAATGTTGCTGTTTTGTTCATATACCATATCCTATTATTCTGTCCCTTACGGGCTAAGGCTTTTCAGGGGGGCCACGGAGGCTGTCAAATAGAAAAAAATAAAATATTTGTAGCAATTAACAAGAATAGCAATTGGGGAAAGCAAAAGCCGCTACCGCCCCAAACAGCCTTTATTCATCAATTGCCCGTCGCCCGGATTTTGGGCTACAAGGCTGCATGCGAGAAAAATGGGCTGAAATTTCTGAAAATCTCAAAAAAATGCTTAAATCCGGGCTTTTCAAAGTCTGGATTGCTCCCTTGCACGCCAGTGTTCATGAGGGGGGGCTTCACCTTGTGGCGCCCAATGCCTATGTGGCCGGCAGGCTGGAAAGCATGATGCTTGCCTCACTGCGTGAGGCTGCCGCACCTGTTCTTGGCCTTGAGCCGGAGCAGGTCGATGTGCGTATCGAGGCAGCGGGGCAAAGTGCAGATGCAGAGATTCATGAGGAAAAACAGGTTGGTATGAAAAACAATCCTGTCGTGGGAACTGAAGCTCCGGCTTCAGCTCCATCTGCCGCTGCGTCTTTTATCGCTCCGTCCAGGGCGCCGCGCCAGGCATCACTGCCGCTTGCGCCTGTGGCCGTGTACCGCGATACACAAAATTGGCGATATTCCTTTGCCGATTTTGTGGTAGGCCCCACCAACAATATGGCTGTTGCCGCCGCGCAGGATGTGAGCCGCAGCTGTGGCTGCGTGCGTACCCTTTTTGTAAACTCCAGTTCCGGGCTGGGCAAGACGCATCTGGCTCAGGCCGTGGGACGCGCCATCAGCGATGAAGGCACCAATGCCCGCGTGGGATACCTTACGGCCGAAGAATTTGCCTCGCGCTTTGTCATGGCCCTGCGGGCGCAGGATATTGAAGGCTTTAAGGCCCGCTTTCGCGAGCTGGATGTGCTTCTGATGGAAGACGTGCATTTTTTTCAGGGTAAGGAAAAAATGCAGGATATGGCCCTGGCAGTGGTTAAAAGCCTTCAGGCCAAGGGCGGGCGCGCCATCTTTACCTCTTCTTTTTCACCGCGCGAACTGCAGAAGGTGGACAGCCAGCTTGTGTCGCATTTCTGTTCCGGCATTCTGACCGACATGGGCCGTCCCACCAAGGACATGCGCTGTGATATCCTGGGGCGCAAGGCCAGAACATTTCAGGTGCTTTTGCCCGACACTGTTTGCGAGCTGCTTGCCAGCCGCCTGACGGGCGACGTGCGCCAGATGGAATCCTGCCTCAACAGCCTTATCTTCAAGGCGCGCCTGCTGAACTGCGGTCTCAACGTCGATCTGGCAATGGAAGTTCTGAGCCAGTACGCGGACGTGGCCTGTGGGCCTGATTTTTCCACCATCCTGCGCCTTGTCTGCGAAAGCTACGGGCTTAACGAACGTCAGCTGGCTTCGCGCTCACGTCGCAAGGAATGTGTGGTCGGACGCAATACCGCTTTCTATCTGGCCCGCAAGCATACGGAGATGACCCTGGAAGAAATCGGAGAAAAATTCAACCGCCGCCATTCCACCGTTATCAAGGGCATCACCTCGCTTGAGCGCGAACTGTCCAGAGAATCCACCGAGGGCCGCCGTATTGCCCGTGCCGTATCGCTCATTGAGCGGAATGCGGGACTGGCTGAGCGCCCCATGTAAAGCTTTGCCGCCATACGGCGCAAAAGCGGCCCGGTTTTCAAAGACCGGGCCGCTTTTGTCATATGTCTTTCATCTGGATACGCTGTGAGCCTGATTGGATCACGCTGTGGCTCGCCGGAAAGGGCCTGCAAGCGCAATTTGGGTGCGCGGTTAAGCGCCGGAGCGAGCGTCCTGGAAGCAGTGGGAATGGATACTCTCAATGCAAAAATGCGCTAGAGCAGTTTCACTTTGAAATTGCTCTGGCGACTGCGCGAGCAGGCGCCCGCCGCGAAGGCGTAAGCGCAATTTATTTGCGCGGTTAAACGCCGAAGCGAGCGTGTTTTAAACTTTGAAAATATACATTTTCAAAGTTAATCTGCTCTAAAGAACGGGACTTTCCGCCAGCAGCAGGGCATCCAGAGCAGAGGCCGACAAGTGGCGGGGTTCTTCACGCCGCTCAGGCGTTACGCCCCACTGGCGCAGCACCTCAAGGGCCATGTCTTCGCCTTTGCCAAGGCATTGGGCCACGGCCGGGGAAAGAGCCGCACCAAGAGTCATGGCGGCAGGCTGTACGCCGATCAGTGCGCAATGCTCCGGCATATTGCCGCGCAGCGTGGCAAGGCCAAGAACTTCGGAAAAGCTGTTCTGGTGGGGGCCGATTTTTTGTGCGGTAAGATAGGCGGGCATCTGCTCTCGCAGCACCATCTCCCCCGGTTCAAGGCCAAAATCCACTGCATCCAGCACAAGCAGCCTGTCCGCGCGCTCCACGTAGGTCAGCAGGGTTTGTCCCTGAGTGCCGCCGTCCACCACTTCCACGTAGTCGGGAAAATCCCAGCGGGCATAGAGGTTTTGCGCCAGTCTGACGCCGTAACCTTCGTCGCCGTAAAGAATATTGCCGAGACCGATGATAATTACCGCTTCCATGAGACATCCTGTTTTTCTATGCAGGCCGTGCCTGCAAGCAAAAGACGGCTCCACTGGAGTGAAGCCGCCCTGTTGTTGCTCCTGAGCAGGTTCCAGAGCGGTTTGCCTTGAGACTGCTCCGGCGGCCGCGCGGCCAGGCTGCTCTGCCAGGTCACGCGGCCATGAATCAATCGCACTGTGCCTGCGTGTCAAGCGCTGCAGCGAGCGCCGTGACACGTGGAGAAGTTACTCTCAACGGCAAAATGCCCTAGGTTTTGCGCCGCTCTCTGTAGCCGCTGAACATGGTGGAAACCAGGGTGGTCTTGCCCATGATCTCTTCACGGATGACCATGTAGATATGCACGGTTACAAAGGTGACCAGAAGAAGCATGCCCAGCCTGTGCAGGCTGCGCAGTTCCTGGCCGTTGCCGCCTATCCAGTAGGCGAAGTCCAGCACGAAACGGAACGGCTTGAAGAAGGCCAGGCTGCTGGCTTCGGCATACATGCCAAGACCGGTAAGCATGATAACGAGCATGAAGACCATGCCCACGGCCATGCCTGCCTGGGCCAGGGGATTATGCCCCACGTGGGCGCGCGGCTCTTTGTCCAGAAAGAGATACCAGCGGATGTCGTGCCACAGGTCGTTCCACCAGGCTTTGCTCCAGACAGGCAGGATGATCAGCTCGCGCGAGTAGCGGTTGCCGATAATGCCGTAGAGATAGCGCAGTATTGTGGAGATGATGAGAATAAAGCCCGCAATGAAATGCGCCATGCGGGTGTAGCCCATATAAAAGGTGTCATAGGCAGAGGTTCCGGCCACGGAAAGCCAGGGTTTTCCTATGATGTACCCGGTAACGATGAGCACGCACACACAGACCACCATGACCCAGTGCCAGATGCGTATGGGCAGCTGGTACACATAGATGCTTTTGCCCACGGGGACTTCGGACGTGCTTTGTCTTGTATCGCTCATATCGTTCTCCTACGCTTGGGGCGTGTGTGCGCCGGGCGTCAGCGGGGCCGGAGCTACATGCCCCTGTCCATGCGCACTGTGAGCAGATCCTTGCCGTCGGGACCAATGATGTGGGTCGAGCAGGCAAGGCAGGGGTCAAAGCTGTGCAGGGTGCGCAGAATTTCCAGCGGCTGTTCGGGTATAGCCATGTGGGTATTCATCAGCGACGCCTCATAGGCGCTCAACTGGCCGTCGGGGCTGCGAGGCGCGCCGTTCCATGTTGTGGGAACCACGCACTGATAGCTTTCGATTTTTCTGTCCCTGATTTTAACCCAGTGTCCGAGAGCGCCGCGCGGGGCTTCGGTAAAGCCCACGCCCCGCAGTTCGCTTGTGGGCCAGGTTTCGGGGCTCCACTTGGCGGTATTGGCTGTGGCGCGCACGCCGTTTTTGAGGTTGGCGATAAGGCGGTCGTAAAAATAGCGCATTTTTTCCGCCGACCAGGCCAATTCCAGAGAACGTGCGGCTATGCGGCCCAGGGTGGATTGCAGCACCGTAACTGGCACACCGCCCGCGCGGCCCAAAAAGTCGTCCACAAGGTCCTTGATGTCGTCATTTTTACGGGTGTAGCCGATGAGCATGCGGGCCAGGGGGCCGACTTCCATCTGGTGACCGCGCCACAGCGGCGTCTTGAGCCAGGAATAGCGGTCCCGTTCATCCACCTGCTTGAGGTCCGTGGGCGTACCCTTGATGTTGGGACCGGGATTGTAATGCGGCTCGGTGACGCCTTCCCAGGGGTGCAGACCGGTTTTTCCGGCGGGGTAGGGCTTGTACCAGGAATGGTTGACGGTTTCCTGGATTTCTTCGGGATTGGTCAGGCTTACGGGCAGCACTTCGTTGAAGTTGCCGTTGATAATGGCCCCCGGAGGCATGAGCAGGCTTTTTTCGGTGTAATCGTTGGCAATGTCGGGAATGCCGCCGTAGGCCAGTACCGAAAGCTTGGACAGGCCGCCGCCGATATTGAGCCAGTCCCCGTAAAATCCGGCCAGGGCCAGTGTGTCGGGGATGACCACCTGCTGGGCGAAGGTGCGGCAGCGCTCGATAACCTGAAGCACGAAGTCCAGGCGTTCCTGATTGATGACGTCGGCCGCGCCCACGCCGTCAATGTTCAGGGAGCAGGGAACGCCGCCCACCAGCCAGTTGGGGTGAGGGTTTTTGCCGCCGAAGATGGTGTGGATGTGTACCACGTCTTTCTGGAAATCCAGAGCCTCGATATAGTGGGCGACCACCATAAGGTTGGCTTCGGGCGAGAGCTTGTAGGCGGGGTGTCCCCAGTAGCCGTTGGTAAAGATGCCAAGCTGGTTGGAATTGATGAGCTTGAGCAGCTTGTCCTTGACCGACTTGAAGTAGCCCGGCGAAGAATTGGGCCAGGGAGACAGCTTTTGCGCCAGTTCGGACGTTGCCTTGGGGTCGGCCGTGGAGGCCGAGACCACGTCCACCCAGTCCAGCCCCGTAAGGTGGTACAGGTGCACGAGATGGTCGTGGTACATAAGGCAGAGCTGCATGAGGTTGCGGATGATGTTGGCATTGTCGGGAATATCAATGCCAAGGGCGTTTTCCACCGCATGCACCGAGGCCAGGGCGTGCGTACCCGTGCAGACGCCGCAGATGCGCTCGGTAAAAGCCCAGGCGTCGCGGGGGTCGCGCCCCTTGAGGATGATTTCTATGCCGCGAAAAATGGTGCCGCAGGAAACGGCATTGGTGATCACGTTGTCGTCGTTGATATTCACTTCGCAGCGCAGATGGCCTTCAATGCGGGTTACGGGGTCCACAACGAGGCGGCGGCCCGCGTCAACAACAGTATATCCTTGCGTCGAATATTCATAGGACATGGGTGCGTTCCTTAGCTCTTGCTGGTGTCGTCGTTAACTTCCGGGGCTTTCTTCTTGTCGCAGGCATGGCGCACCATACTGGCCGCGCCGTGAATGGCGACACCGGCGGCCACGCCCGCCACCGCCGCAACCCCCACGCTTTCAGCCGTGGAGTTGGTTCCCATGTGCGGGATGGTGGTGATGCGGTCGTAGAACGATTGCTGGTCCCAGAAGTTCTGCTCCGAGCAGCCGATGCAGCCATGCCCGGACTGGATGGGAAAGGAAACGCCGTTGTTCCAGCGGGTGGAGGGACAGGCATTGTAGGTGGTAGGGCCTTTGCAGCCCATTTTGTACAGGCACAGGCCGGAGCGCGCGCCTTCGTCATCCCACGATTCCACGAACTGGCCCGCGTCAAAGTGGGCGCGGCGGTAGCACTGGTCGTGCACGCGCACGCCGTAGAACATTTCGGGCCGCCCCTGCGCGTCAAGGCTCGGCAGGCGGTCATAGGTGATGATGTAGGTCAGGATGGAGCTCATGACCTCGGGAATGGCCGGACAGCCGGGAACCTTGATCTGCGGCTTGTTGGGGAAAAGCTTGTGCAGCGGGGTGGCCGCCGTGGGATTGGGTGAAGCGGCCTGCACACAGCCCCAGGAGGCGCAGGTTCCCCAGGCGACCACGGCCTTGGCATGCTCCACGCCGCGCTTGAGTTTTTCATAAAAGGGCTTGCCGCCGTCAATGCAGTACATGCCCTGTTCATTCAGGGGAACGTTACCTTCCACCGCCAGAATGTACTGGCCCTTGTATCTTTCAATGGCCTGCTCATAACAGGCGTTGGCCTGTTCGCCGGCCGCCGCCATAATGGTGTCCTGATAATCCAGGGCAATCATTGAAAGGATGATGTCGGCCGCCAGGGGATGGGCCGTGCGCAGGAAGGACTCAGTGCAGCAGGAACAGGAAAGGCCGTTGATCCAGAGCACCGGAAGGCGGGGTTTTGTGGAAAGGGCCTGGGCGATAGCCAGGTCCGCTCCGGGGCCAAGCCCCATTGCAACGGCCGTGAGCGCGCAGAACTTCATGAAGTCCCGGCGGCTGACGCCTTTGTTGCGCAGAACCTCGGCGGTTGTTTCAAGACGTGCCATAGTTACCTCAACGCTTTCTTAGGTTGGAAGTGAGCCGTGAGGAGGGGGAGGGGTGCAAAGCCGCACCGGGCAGAAAAGGGCTATGCCAAGCCCGCTTTATCATAAAACCTACTAATAAGACTATAGGGCCGTACTCGCAAAAGCAAGTGAAAAAATTGGATGAATTATGTTGGATTAATGGTATCGCCTGGGGTGGCGCGTGCGGCAGTGCGAGAAAAGCGGCAGATATATAGCATTTCGTATTTTCCCTGTGCTTTCGTTGCCGCGTGGTGGCTGGCAGGCGGGCGCACTAGAGCAGTTTCACTTTGAAATTGCTCTGGCGACTGCGCGAGCAGGCGCCCGCCGCGAAGGCGTAAGCGCAATTTATTTGCGCGGTTAAACGCCGAAGCGAGCGTGTTTTAAACTTTGAAAATATACATTTTCAAAGTTAATCTGCTCTAAAAGAGAGGTTCTTTTGTTCAAAAGAACCTCTCTTCATAACAGACTTTCAGCGGTCCGGCGGCAAGAGCCAATTGTCGGTGGGCGCGTTGGAAACTTTAGAGCAATTTCACTTTGAAATTGCTCTGCTGACGCGAAGGCGGCAGCCGCCACCAAGTGGCGTGGATTCTGGCGAAAACCACGTTTTTCGCCAGAATGATGCGTTGAAACAGGGAGTGTTTCAAAAGCAAAATGCTCTAGTGGAGAAGATCCCGGCAAAGTTTTACGGCGCTGCCCCGGGCGCTTGCCCGCGTAGAAGCGCAGCGCTGTCGTGGGGACGGTGCTGCTCATGCGGAAGCCCGAGCCTTTTTACATCAGCATTATTCCGTTCGCCGTGGGCCTTGGCCCACGGCGAACGGGCAATGCTATTCTTCTTCTCCCGCGCCTTCAAATTCAATGAAGCCGGGGTTCACGTTGGTCATGGCGTTAACGATAAGTTCCACCAGGCCGCCGTAGGCGAAGTTGTTCTTGGTGTACAGGTCGTTGTGCTCAAGGATTTCGCGGATCTGGCCCTTGCAGTTGGAGCAGGGGGCGCAGATGTACTTGCGGGTTTCGGGGCCAAGGCAATCCTTGAAGGCTTCGCTGATCTGCCACATCTTTTTGCGGCCGGAGATGTTACCGCGCCATTGTTCGATGTTGTTGCGGGTCATGATGGCAAAGCCGGAACCGCCGCCGCAACAGTAGTTGTCCACGCCGTGGCAGGGCATTTCGCGGAACTGGGGCGCGATTTTACGCAGAATTTCGCGCTGCGGTTCCACGATGCCCATAAGACGCACCACGTTGCAGGGGTCGTGCAGGGTCACGGGAAAGTCGTTGCGCGAGGGGTCGAGCTTGAGGCGGCCGCTCATGACGATGTCGCGCAGGGTGACATAGCAGCTTTCGCGCGGAACCTGGTATTCAAAGGGGATCACGCGATCAGCGATGACGGTGAGCGCCTTGTGGGCATGGCCGCATTCGCCGATGACGATTTTTTTGACGCCCAGTTCCTTGGCGGCCATCATGTGCTGCAGGGCGATGCGGGCTGTCTGGGCATCGTCGTAGAACACGCCGTAGTTCACGCCGTCATAGGCAAGGGCCTTGCTGGAAAGCGTCCACGACAGGCCGGCTTCCTGAAAGATAAGCGAGAAGGAGGCGATGTTTTCAGGCCAGGCCATGATTTCGCCGGCATTGTGCAGCAGCATGATGTCCGCGCCCTGCACGTCAAAGGGCGTATGGATGCCCACGCCGGTGATTTCCGTGTAGTCCTCGTCGATGAACTCCACGTTTTCTTTCACCACTTCGGGGGTCATGCCCGTGGAAGAGCCGGCCTTCATGTGGTTCATGGTGCCGCGTTCGTGCAGTTCGCGGGGGTAGATGCCCAGTTCCTGGCTGAAGACCTTGCGGATTTCGCGGGCCATCAGGCCGTTGTCCACACCGATGGGGCAGGTCTGGGCGCAGCGGCGGCAAAGGTTGCAGCGGTAGGCCAGTTCGCCCAGGCGGGCCACGGTTTTCCAGTTCAGGTTCATGTCGCCGTAGCGCCATTTTGCCAGGGGTTCTTTCTTCACATACTGCTTGTAGATGCGGCGGAAGATTTCGGAGCGGAAGTTGGGCCGGTACATTTCGTTTTCGCCCGACATCTCATAAAGATGGCAGGCATCGGAACAGGAGTTGCACTGCACGCAGTTGTCCATGCTGGTTTCAAGCATGGGCAGGAAGGTCCAGTTGTTTTCCTTGCTGAACAGCTTGCGCACACCGTCGAGGAACTTGTTGACCAGTTCTTCCTCTTCTTCACGGTTTTTGGGCTTGGGAATGTTCAGCACGCAAACTTCGTCAAGAATACAGGCGGTGTTTTCTTTCTGCTCTTCAGTAAAGGGCTTCCAGGGCATGGTATGCATATCCACAGCCAGTTCGGGGATCTCTTTCAGGTCAATGCTGACCATCTGCCCGTCGACGGTGGAAACGTCAGTCAAGCGAAGGTTGTCTTTCATGTCTGAACTCCCTAGTCTTCTTTCTTTTCTGTGGGGTTGGTGGTGGCAACATCCACCCAGGTCCTGGGGGTTCCATCACCGGAGATATGCTTGGCCGACCAGGTCACATTGAACTTGAGGGCCTCAAGGATCTTCTGTTTGTTCTTTTCGCTGTAGTTGGTAGGCTCGTCGCCCCAGCGGATGTCGTGGTACATGAAGTACTTCATGATCAGGTGGCCCATGTTGGTCATGGGGATCCAGATGAGCAGGAAGAAGCCGAGCAGCAGGTGCAGGCTGAAGAGCGTGCTGGTCTGCGGAGCAAAATTGAAGGTAAGCAGGTTATAGATGAAGGTGCGGGCCAGTTCGAAATACGAAGGAGCAACAGCCCAGGCGGCCAGACCCAGCACGCCGAAGACCACAAACACGCCCAGGTTGAAGTAGTGTTCGGGCGTGCTGTAGCGGCGCAGGCCTTCATCATTGCGGCGACGCTCAATAAGGCCGATGCCGCCGATGACGATGCACAGCGCGCCGACCAGCACAACGGCGTTGATGACGTTGCCCACGAAAATCATGACGCCGCCCTGCGGGTTCAGACCAAAAATCTGGGCGATGACGGCACAGAGCACAATGATGGTTCCGCCCATGAGCATGTACATGCCCACGTGGAAGGGGTAGGTGCGCACCCACAGCTTCAGGTTGTGCTCAAAGGTGGCGTGCAAAAAGAGCACTTCGGTCAGAATGCCCTTGATGTCGCCCCAGTGTGAAATATGGCGCGGCTTGGTCCACCAGTCTTTTTCTTCCATAAAACTGCCGCCATAAGCAGCCTTTTGTGCGCCCTCATGGGGGACCGGATAGAGTTCCCAGCGTACATGCAACGGACTGGCCGCCATGTAGGACCGGATTTTCAAGTATGCCATGCAAAAGAAGCCGGCTACCGCCAAATAGCCCAAGATGTAGAACAAAATGGTCATGCGTTTTCTCCCGTAGGGTCAATATGCCGCTGAAACATGGGTTCGGCGGGCCCGGCCCGGCCGGTGCGCCGCTAACAGCCCGGCATGCGTCTGCTTGCCTGCAACCTCTCCTGAAAAATTACCGGGCCAATGACTGTGGCGGACCGTCCTTGTCAGGAATTGGTCACGTTAAGGGGTGAAGTCAAGATGGCCGGTGGCACTCCTGATACCTAAAATATAAAAAAATGCAAAGATGTCAGATAGATTCATTACGATAAAATTAATCAAGATTAATCTAATTTTATTTAAGAAAATCAGATAGATTTAAAGCCCAAAAATATTTTTTTGGCAAGAAAAAATATTTTTCCGGCAAGCAGAATCACCGGCTAAAATGCTGCGGTACGCATTTTGAACGGCATTTGCATAAACATATTTGTTTGGTAGGTGTTTTTTAGTAAAACAGAGCAAAAAAATATGGAATAAAAGCTCTCCTGAACAGTGCGGACCAGGAGATTCAACTCACATGTGCAATAGTAAAAGCATGTTGCGTGAATGTCCGACCTGATTGGCAATGTGCAGCATGTTTTTCTTTAGGGGGGAATCCAAAGGTTTCTTAAGAAAATAGCTCGCGCCAGCATGAAGCGGTGTTTGCCGGGCGTTTGGATGCAGCGGCCAGTGCCACAAAAGAGGCAGATATGGCGGGCAGTGTCAGCGGGGAGGAGCGAGGCCAGAGTCAGGCCACAGAGTCAGTGCAAGCAGGGCAGATGGGGGCAGACGGAGCCACAACAGGGGCAGTCAGGCTGGGCCGGCCAAGGCTTGTGGCTGCAGCCAACGCTGGTAAAAACACCCAGTCAAACCGCACAGACAATCAAAAAGCCAGTCTGTCGAGCCACTATCCAGTGGAGCCACGCGAGGCGGTGCAAGGCAGAAAAGCGGAGGGGTAAACAGCAGGAAGAGTGTGTTTTACAGGCTGCCGAAGGAGCAAACAGGGGAAACAGGTTGGGCATGGTTGGGCAGAGGCATTTTCGTCATTTGTTGCAAGCGGGAAGCGACAGGTAGAAGGCGACGAAGGTGAAGCAGGAGGCAGGATTGAATGTGGCGGCGGGGCAGAAGGTACAATCCAGCCAAGGCGGACGCCGCACCGTTTGTTCCTGCCCCTGTAAAGAGAAGGCTGCCACGGGGCCGTCCGCCGCTGGACGCGCTGATTGTTAAAGCAAAATGTGGTCGTCGTGCATGAGGTCGCGCAACGTGATGGATTCAAACACTCCATCGAGGGTTGATTGCAGGCTTTCCCACGCCTTGCGCACTTCGCAGGCATCAAAGCGTGAACAATGGCCGGGTTTCTCCAGGCAGCCGCTCAGTTCAATGCCCCCTTCCATCAGGTTTACGATGCAGCCAAAGGTGAGGTCTTCGGGTTTGCGTAACAGTACATGCCCGCCTTTGGCCCCGCGCACACTGCCCGTAATGCCCGCCAGCCGCAACTGACGTAAAATTTGTTCAATGAATTGAGAGCTGATTCCTGTCTGGCTTGCCAGCACGCTTGAGGAAACAGGTTTCTCAAGTCCGTTCTTTGCCAGATAGAGCAATATACGGGCAGCGTATCGTGTTTTTGCTGAAAGCTTCATTGCGAAACCCCCACGGCGCAGTAATAAAATGGAATATAAAATCGGCCAATGGCCGTATCACACTGTGTTGGAAGTTTGAGCTTCCGAAGCATAATTTGAACAAAGCACAGCATAACACCACAACGGGACTTTTTGCATCTCTTTTTTTTATCTTGCCTCAATACTTGCGAAATCATTCACACGGTCAGGAGGGCAGTGTTTTTAGCCGTTCACAGGTTTGAGCACAAAGTCCCAAAGTCGCTTGACGCCCAAAGTGGCTTGAGCTAATAATCATGAGTAAAGCAGTCTAAATTAGACGTATCAAGTATTGTAAGTTTTATCGCCTCCAGCAAAATAAGGAATAAATATGCGTATTTCCACCATGTCTTGTCATGCGCTGCACCTGCTATTGTGCCTTTCTGAACAAGATCGGACTATTCCTGCTTCTGCTTCTGAATTGGCGGTCTGTACAGGCATTTCTGAAAAGTTTGTGCAAAAAATCATGCGCTTGTTGCAGGCTGAGGGAATTATCAAAAGCGTACGGGGCATTGCCGGGGGCCACATGCTTGCCCGCAACCCCGAAGCCATAACTCTGGCGGACATCATCTGCGCGGTGGAAGGGGGCATAACCCTGCCCGGCGTCAACAGCGAAGCTCCGGCGGGAAAAGCCGCTCTGGATGTTTGGGACAAAGCCGCCCTGGCTCTGCGCAACTCCCTTGATGCGGTCACCCTTTGCTCCGTTCGCCAGAACGCGGGGCTTTCGCAGCGGCATGGCACGCGCCGTAAGGCTGAATATCCTGTTCACAGAAGATCAGAATCCGAACTCGGAGGCCCCAATGCAAAAGCATATTCTCTTGGTAGACAGCGATGCCGAAAGTCTAAGCAGGATGTCGCAACTTCTACGCCAATCTGACTATCAGGTGAGCGTAGCCTGTACTTGCGATGAAAGTTTGAACATGGTTCACAATTGCAAGCCTGACTGCATCATTTTTGATGTGGAACTGGAAGGCACTTCGGGAACCATCATGTACAGCCGTTTGCGCAGGAACTCGCAGACACGCCATATTCCGGCCATTGTCTGTACCAACGTGGGACCAAGACCGGTGTGCTTCGGAACGGGCATTCCCGTTTTGAACAAGTCCTGCACCTGTGAGGCGCTGCTGGGCGCTGTTTCAGCCGCCACTGCCTGAAGGTTGGAGCGCCGCAAAAGGCCCGTCTGCCGGAACTGCTTTCTTTCTGTCGCCGGTGGCAACTGACCAGGCTGTAAAAGGTTTTTATTGTTGGCCGGGCAAGTGGGATGCCTTGCCCGGCCAACGGGCGTTCATGATGCGCCCTTGGGCAGAGCCGCGATTTGCAAAAGGACAAATAAACCGCAGCTCTGTCACTCTAGTTTATTCGGGCGCGATATGGCGGATGTGCGGAGGAATTATCAGCATATCCACCAGCAGCGGCTTGAGGAAGGACCACTTGATGTTGTGTTCTTCGTAGACTTCCATCATGTCGCGTATGGCGTCCCAGCAGTTGTGGCAGGGCGTGATGACCATTTCAGCGCCGGTGGCCCTGATCTGCTCCAGCTTGTTGGTAAGAGCCACGTTGCGCTCCTGCCGGTAAATGCCGATGCCGTTCAGGCCGCCGCCCCCGCCGCAACAGAAGTTGTGGTCGCTTTTGGGGCTCATTTCGCGAAAATCTTCAGCGATATAGCTCATGATTTCGCGGGTAGCCATGCCAAGGCCGTGGTTGCGCACGTAGTTGCACGAATCCTGAAGCGTGCAGGGAACCTTGATTTTTTTGGCCGGATCAATCTTGATTTTGCCGGTGCGCAGCATTTCGGCCACCCATTCCACATAATGCATGAAGCGCACCGGCGGATCACCGCTCTCACGTCCGGCCCAGTAAGGGCCTTCGACGACGGTGGCGCGGTGGGCGTGTCCGCATTCGGTTCCCACAACCACTTTGGGCTTGATGCGCTCAACGGCGGCGTAAATACGCTTGACGTTCTGCGCGCAGCCTTCCCAGTCACCGGCGAACATGGTCAGCGAAGTGTTTTCCCAGCCTTCGCGCGGCACGGTCCAGTTGGTGTCGGTCACGTGGAAGAGGATGGCGGCCAGAGCGATATCTTCAGGGTAGTGCTTAACCTCGCGGGCGTTGAGAACATACATGACATCAGCATGTTCCTTTTCAACGGGGATTTCGAGGTCGGGCCATTCTTCCTGCTGCTCTTCCACCATCCATTCACAGGTTTCGAGCCAGTCTTCTTCGCTCACGTCCATCTGTGCGCCGTAAACGCGGTGCATGCCGGAGCCGATCTTCATTTCCCACGGAATAAAGCCGTGCTTGAAAAGAATGCCGCGCAGGTAGCTGAACATGACGCCGGTGTCGATGCCGTGCGGGCAGTAAACGGCGCAGCGGTTGCAGCAGGTGCACTTGCCCCAGGCAGCATCCATGCATTTGATCATGAACGCGGCGTCGACCTTGCCCTTGCGGCGCAAAAGCTCGCCCAGAGTCGCCTGTATCTTGTACGAGGGGATCTGGGTGGGGTCATTATTGTTTGTTCTGTAAAAGAAGCAGCTGTCGGCGCACATGGCACAGTGGGCACAGATGTCGAGCCACGTGCGGGTGCGCGATTTGCAGGTCTGCTCCAGGTCGCGGGCCAGGGCTGCCTGGTCGACCTTCATTTCCTTCATTTGGCTGTAATATTGCGCCCCGCCCTTATCCTTCAGCAGATTGAGGATGCCTTCCTTGGTAGTGATGGGGGTGGGGGTGCAAAGCAGTTCGGACATGGTTCGCTCCTTTCAGGCGAAAATAATAATACTGTTGCCCGTCTTACCAGGGGAAAGCGCCGCCGCGCGTGGCTCCGCCTCTTTTGATGGCGAAGTCCATGCCGATCTGGGCACGCGACAGGAAAAAGAGCACGATGTGCGAAAGCTTGGTAAAGGGGGCCAGAATAAGGAAAAGCTCGCCGCTCAGCACATGCAGAACCATCCAGCTCTGGTAGGCCGAGGTGTCCAGGCGGGCCATAAGCCCGGTGGCGAAGGGTAAAAAGGTCAAAAGCAGAATGAACCAGTCCGCGCGGCTGTTCAGTTGCCGCAACGCGGGAGAGGCCATGCGGCGCGCGGCCAGCAGCAGAATGGCCGCAAGGCTGAGCACCGAAAGAATGTCGGCCAGGGTTCCGGGCAGCGAGGGCAGGCTTATGCCTACGTAGCGCTCAAGCAGCACGGTGTGTCCCAGCAGGAAAAGCGGCACCAGCACAGCGCCGAAGTGCAGCAGGAAAAACAGGGTGGTGGCGACGGGCTGTGTGCGCCAGCCGTCAGTGCCGCCGGGGATGAGCCATTTAAAGATGGACGCCAGCGCGCCGGGAATGGAGCGGTCTGTGTGATAGCGGTAGGCAATGCGCTCAAGGCGCCAGTCCAGGCCGCGCACGTAAAGAACCACGCGGGCCAGCATGCCTACTGTAAAAATAACAAGTGAAATGACAAAAAGCGGTCCGGTAATAAAGTCAAGCATCTGATTCTGCCTCCTAACGTTCTTTCTTCCTTATGCAGTGAGCCACCGGCTACTTTTTGGCGGCGTACTCAGATGCGATGCGCTCGCTGTGGCAAACCCGGCAGTCTACAAGGCGGGGGCCCTTGGCAAGCTTGACATGACACTCGGTACAGGTGGCATGCAGGTAGTCCATCTGCTTGCCGGGAGCGACGTTTCTTACATTCAGAAACGTCTCTGACAGCCCTTCGTCCGTCATCTGGTGGCAGGCCGTGCAGTCTTGCCCCTTGTCTTCCAGATAGGCGATGTGCTGGTCATGGGTGAAGAAAACCGGCGGCATCTTCTTGGCGCTGAAGGCCGGGTAGGTGAAGGGAATACGTTCCTCACCGAAGGCCACGCCTGAAGACAGTGCCATGCCGAGAGCCAAAAACAAGAGGCTGGTGAGAATGGTTCTGAATCCGATGTGTTTTTCCCGCATGGTGGATCCTTGCTTCCTGACATAATCCTGGTGATGTTACCCCGGTAAACAACCAGCGCCGGGCACAATATATAAGGAAATCCCGAGCACGCGCTTCGGGATTTCCCCTGGTTCCGCGTTTAGCTAGGCTTTGGCCCTGTTGAGGGCTTCAGCCGCGTTGCGCATAAAAACAGCACATTTGTAGGGTTCGTTTTTCATACACCGCATGGCGTAGGCCGCGCCGAGATAAAGAAACAGACGCGATTCGTAGTCCAGCCTGTTGGTTTGCAGCCAGTGGTCATGGGGCGCTTCCGCCTGCGCCAGGTCCTTGGCGCGGGCAAGGTCGTCCGCATACGCTTCACCGGCAAGCTTGGAATACAGTTCGCAGATTTCTTCAGCCAGGTATTCACGTTCTGATAATGCCGACATGACAACCCCCTTGCGTCACGCGCGGTTACGCCCCACTGTACATGAGGCATTGGTAAAGGGCAATTAAATTATGTAATTTCTGACTCAATTAATCCATACAAAAAGATTATTATATTAAAAATACTGCGTCAACATAGTTTCAATTTTTTGTGGCAAAAAATATCTAAATATCATTGCTTGTTAATTATAAATGTTGACTAATTAAATATAGTATTTTTGTCACAAGCGCTTCTTGTGCCAATGCAACACTCATGATGCAACAGTTGTAAAAGATAGCTTTCAGATATATTTTCATGTTTGAGTGCCCAATTTTATTCATAGTGCATTTATAAGTTTTCTATTCATATGTATTTTAAGGTTATTTGAAGAGAGTCGTTTTGTAGTATTTAACTTGGTTTTTGGGATGGACAGCAGCGTTGCGCCGGTATTTCTTTACCTGCCTGACGACGCCAACCGCCTTCTTACAGACGTGCGCTCAAGAGCTATTTGGGCTTATAATTCAAAATTTAAGCTATTTCAGCGTGTTGAGATTTAGTGATTTATATCACAACTGGCGGGTATTCCGGGGAAGGGGAAAGCGCGTGACAGGGCCGGGTTGGCCGCGCCTGGCGGTGAATGGGCCGGGTTGATGTTCTGTCTGTGACGGGACAAACGGCTAGAGCAATTTCACTTTGAAATTGCTCGGACGGCTGCGTGAGCAGACGTTCGCTACGGAGGCGTAAGCGCAGTTTATCTGCGCGGTTAAACGCCGAAGTGAGCGTGCCTTAAACTTTGAGAATGTATATTCTCAAAGTTAATCTGCTCTAAATGTGCCGAGCGATGGTTGGGACGGGGCGGCAGGGCGAGTGGCGTGCCAGTGTCACGCCGTGCGCGCGCATGTCCTATGCGATGGGTGCGGCCATGTGTCGGCGGTGCGGTCAGACGGCAAGGGTTGTGCGCCGCTGATTCGTTTACCCGATGATACGACAGGCATGCTGGCATTCCGGCATTCCGGCTGTCCCTTGGCCATCAGACTTTTGCCGCTTTGTTGGGTCAATGGCGGAACAGGCCCTTGTGCGCTCTTGCCGCCCGGTCAGGCATGCGTTAATATTTATGGGCTATACGCCTCCTGAGGGCTTTAAAAACAAGGTGGATTTCATGCAACAGCAATGCCCTTGCGGCAGCGGCCTTTCTCTCGATCAGTGCTGCGGTCCTTATATTGATGGCACGATATGGCCCGGCGATGCCGAAAC
This sequence comes from Desulfovibrio sp. 1214_IL3152, assembly GCF_036763055.1. Taxonomy (NCBI): domain Bacteria; kingdom Pseudomonadati; phylum Thermodesulfobacteriota; class Desulfovibrionia; order Desulfovibrionales; family Desulfovibrionaceae; genus Desulfovibrio; species Desulfovibrio sp. 1214_IL3152. Next base: position 21,781 of record NZ_JBAIYW010000313.1, read on the forward strand.
TCTCATGCGTTCGCGCTATTCGGCCTACGTGCTCGGCCGTTACCAATGGCTTGTGGACAGCACCCACCCGGACTACCGGGAGGGCATATCCGTGGAAAAGCTCACGGAACAGGCCAAGGACGTGCAGTGGCTGCGTCTGGACGTGGGCCGGGTTGAAAGCGACGTACCCGCCGGAAAAAACGCTGAACTTTTTGATGTGGTGGAATTTCATGCCTATTATGAGATGGAGGGCATCCCACGTCAGTTGGGCGAGCGCAGTTTTTTTGCCCGCCAGGACGAGAAAATCTTTTATGTGGACGGCGTTGCCCTGAGGCCGGAAGCGTACCGCAGGCAAAACCCCAAGGTGGGGCGCAATGACCCCTGTCCATGCGGCAGCGGTAAAAAGCATAAAAAATGCTGTGGAGTCGAAACCGCTTGAGCGCCACAGATCACGCGGCACGAGGAGCCGGCAAAACCGGCCCGCTGACGGCCATTCGCCAGTTTTGCCTCGAATGCCAGGGAGCTTCCGGCAAGGCTGTGCGCGCTTGCGCCGACAGGCAA
>NZ_JBAIYW010000099.1:0-1141 GCF_036763055.1 Desulfovibrio sp. 1214_IL3152
TGGCGCGAACGCGCCAAGCTGGCCCGCGTGCTCACCGCCGGGGCCGACGTGCTCCTGCTGGACGAACCCACCAACCATCTGGATATGGAAGCCGTGGAATGGCTGGAGTCCTTTTTGCTGGACTTCAAGGGCGCGCTGGTCTTTGTGGCGCACGACCGCCGCTTCATGGACACGGTGGGCACGCATGTGCTTTACCTCGGCCTTTCGCGCCCCGTATTCCGCAAGGCCACCTATACCCAGTTTCTGACCCTTCAGGATGAGTACAACGCCCAGCGCGAACGTGAAGCCCGCGCCCTCAAGGACGAGCTTGACCGCAAGATGGCCTTTGTGGAGCGTTTCCGCGCCAAGGCCACCAAGGCGCGTCAGGCTGGCTCACGCCAGAAGATGGCAAAAAAACTGGAAAAAGAGCTGGAGGACTACCGGCCGGAACCCAAGCGCAAAGAGCTGAACTTCACCTGGCCCGAAGCGCCCCATTCCGAAAAGATCGTGCTCTCCGCAGCAGACCTGGACTTTCATTTCACTGACGGCAAAAAAATGTGGCCGCCGCTGACCTTCACCCTGTATCGCGGGCAGCGCATCGCTCTGGTGGGGCACAACGGCTGCGGCAAATCCACCCTGCTCAAGTTGCTGACAGGCAGTCTTGAGCGCTGCGGCGGCAATATGGTCACCTCTTCCCAGGTGCGGCTGGGCTACTATACCCAGCACCAGATGGACACCCTGCGCAGCGACACCACGGTGCTCGGCGAAATCCGCCGGCTATCCGACCCCCGCACCACAGAAGAAGAGCTTATGAGCGTGCTCGGCCTCTTCATGCTTGGGCAGGAATACTTTGACCGACAGGTCAGCGGTCTTTCGGGAGGAGAAAAAAGCCGTCTTGTGCTGGCGAGCCTGTTTCTGAAGCGCTGCAACTTTCTGCTGCTGGACGAACCCACCAACCATCTGGACCTTGAAAGCCGCGAGGCGCTCGTAGCGGCCCTGCAAAAATTCACAGGAACCCTGCTTATGGTGGCGCATGACCGCTGGCTGCTCTCGCAGGTGGGCGCGGAAGCGTGGGAGCTTGACAAAAACGGCCTGACCGTGTTCTCGGATTTTGCCGCGTATGACGCAGAGCGCCGCGCCCGCATGGCGGGTACGGGCCAGA
>NZ_JBAIYW010000206.1:0-1133 GCF_036763055.1 Desulfovibrio sp. 1214_IL3152
CTTCTGCTGCCGGAGCCGTTTCCGGCGGGCAGGGCATGCAGGCGGCCCAGGCATCGCAGGCTTCCCAGGCATCGCAAGCTTCCCAGGCATCGCAGGCTTCCATGATAAGCCAGATGCTGCTGGGCGTTGCCGACGAAAATCCTGACGTGAACCCGCATGAAGACGTGCTGCGCGAAGCTTTTAACCAGGCTTCGGGTACTCTTGATATGTGGGACTCTTACGTCGGCACCCTGGGCGATGTCGGTAAGGGAGGCTCCTTGCGCGATGCCTATGCCCTGTTGCAGGGCATAGACGGACAGGTGAACGCCCTGAAAGAAAATACCGCGGGCCTGCGCGGACAAAACCCCGGCCTGGATACCCTGGTGAACAATCTGGAGGTGCTTGCCGCCACAGAAAAGTTCAAATTCAACCGCGGGGACTATAACGTTTAACGTCAAAATCCCTTGAAGTACGATGTATTTCAAGGGTGATGCCCTGTCTGAGCTTGCGTTTTCAGACAGGCGGCGCGCCGTACCTCATGCGGCGCAACAAAGCTGTTTTGGTTTTCCACAGGTTTGTAAACGAAAAGGCCGTGAATTTCAGGGATTCACGGCCTTTTTCTATGCGTGTGGGTGTGTTCTATTTCGGCCGGGGCGTCTTTTGCGGGTCGTTCAGCCCCGGCCGCATGGGGGAAGATTGCTTTGGGAACATCCGTTTGGGAGGGGATGCATCTCAGGGAAAGGACTTATGTTTTCCGTCAAAGGCCGCGCAGGCAACTTGCGCTGTTCTGACGGCGGGCGGCTGCCTGTGGCCGCCGCCCGGCGACTGGAAGGTTCAGTTTGCAAACATGCTCTGAGCAGAGGTGTGTGTTTTAGAGCAATTTCACTTTGAAATTGCTCTGGCGGCTGCGTGAGCAGACGTTCGCTACGGAGGCGTAAGCGCAGTTTATCTGCGCGGTTAAACGCCGAAGTGAGCGTGCCTTAAACTTTGCGAATGTATGTTCTCAAAGTTAATCTGCTCTAGTTCTGCTTGGCGTCAGGGGCAGTGGTGTTCTGGTCCATAGTGTTGGGCATTCCGTAGCCCATTCCGTACCCCTGGCCGTGCATGCCCCTGCCGCCGTGACCCATACCGTGACCCATGCCGCGCCCCATGCA
>NZ_JBAIYW010000362.1:0-1129 GCF_036763055.1 Desulfovibrio sp. 1214_IL3152
GCGGCCTGTCCGCGGCCCTCAAAGCGCTCCACCAACGCGGCAAACAGGGCTATGCTGCCTTCATCCGTAGCCTGCTCCTCCGGGCTGACGGGCATGACGCTCAGGCGTTCTGTGTCCATCTCCACCAACTCCGGCACGTCATAACGGGCATGCATGGCCTCGTGGGCCAGCGCCATGTTGGCTTCCAGCATCCTTTGCCGCGAAAGCAGACGCATCCTTTCCTGCTGCAAAAGACGTCTTTTTTCCTCCAGATGCCGCAACAGGTCGCGCGGGTTGGGCGCGCGCATATAGCTGCGGATGTCTTTGAGCGAAATGCCCACATCCTTGAACATGCGGATCATGTCAAACTCGTAAAACTGCTCCGCCCCGTATCGGCGATAGCCCTTTTCTGAAACACGCCTGGGCCTGAGCAGCCCTTCCCTGTCATAAAACAGCAGGGTATCCTTGCTGGTTCGGCAAAGTCTGGCGAATTGGCTTGTACTCAGATACTTCATACTTTCTCCTTGACTCTGGACCCGCTCCATACCTTATGCTGACTGATGCCCTTACAAACAGCAAGCAGACAGCAAGGGCTGCGGTTTCCGGCGTCTGTTTTACGCCGCCGCTCTTTGCCCATATCATGAAGCGTTCCGGCAGAAATACGCCGCCATCGCATTTTCGGCGCAAACAGGCGCAACCCACTTCCCCTGCGGGAAAAACAGCCCGCTTGACCATACTGTGACCATATGTGTGACCCTGCCATGAATAATACCCTTCATAAGACCATTGCCAAGAACAATGACGGGCAACTGCCCGACCCCCCAGGCAAAACAGCCCCCTCCCGCCGTGCGCGCAGGCGCATACTGCTGGCGGTTATGGTGGCCTACCTGCCCATTGCCGTGGACCTGACCATCCTGCACATCGCCATTCCCTCCCTGACGCTGGCCCTTCAGGCCACAGGCACGGAAATTCTGTGGATTATCGACATCTATCCGCTGATCATGGCGAGCCTGCTCGTCCCTATGGGTACGCTGGGAGACCGCGTGGGACCGCGCAAGCTGCTGCTGGCGGGATTGACCATTTTTCTGGCGGCATCGCTGGCCGCCGCCTTCTCTCCTACGGCCAAGGCCCTTATCGGGGCGCGGGCTGG
>NZ_JBAIYW010000342.1:0-1127 GCF_036763055.1 Desulfovibrio sp. 1214_IL3152
TGGCTGTGGGACCACCTGCGATCTTTCGGTTCCGGCGCGCTGCTGGCCCGCTGGGGCCTGGAAGAAAACATTGAAATTTTTTATGCCTCCGGTGCGCACGGTCCGGCCACTGCCGCATGGGTGGCTTCGCGCCTGCTGGGTGTACCGTATGCATTTGCCGTGCGTTCGCACGATCTTGCCGAGCCCGGCCTTAACTGGAAGGCAAAAGTCAACGATGCGGTTTTCGTGCGCTGCGATACCGAAGCCTCCCGTCAGGCCATGCGTGAGCTTTTGCCTGACGTTCCGGAGCACAAGTTCGTGGTGTTGCGTGACCCGCTTACGCTGACTCCCCCGGACGATGATGCCGACCAGGCTCCTTCCGGCAATGACGCCGTCGAGGGCCTGAATATCCTGGCTGTGGGCACGATCTGCCGTCGCAAAGGCTATGATGTTCTGTTGCGCGCCTGCGCTGTTCTGAAAAGCAAAGGCATTGACTTTACGCTCAGGATCGTGGGGCATGGGCCGGAGCGCCTGCGTCTGCGCTGGCTTGCCTGGCGTCTTGGCCTGCGCGGCAACGTGTATTTCGCTGGGCGGGTTCCGCACGAAAACATGCCGGACTTTTATGCCAAGGCCCATGTGTTCGTAGCTCCGGGTCGCAAAACGCGGCAAGGGGATATGGACGGTCTGCCCTCGGCGCTGGTGGAAGCGCTGGCCTTTGGTCTGGCTGTGGTTGTGAGCGATTTGCCGGGGCAGACGGAAGCCGTGACCGATGGCCGTAATGGGCGCGTTGTGGCGCAGAATAATGCGGACGCTCTGGCCGGAGTCCTTGAGGGCCTGGCTTTAGATCCTGCTGAGCGACGGCGTCTGGGCGATGCTGCGCGCCGTGACCTGCCTGCATTTCTGGATGAAGAGGGCGTTGAGGCCCGTATGAGTGCGTTTTTTAAAAAGGCGTGCCGCAAGCTGTGAGCCACATCCTGCGGGGCCGCATCCTGAAACGGAAGTGCCATGAATTTTGACAAGGTGCGTGTGCTGGTAGTGGGCGATGTGATGCTGGATCGCTATATTTCCGGCAACGTGGGGCGCATATCGCCCGAGGCCCCGGTTCCAGTGCTTGGCGTGGACAAGCGGTGGTTTGCGCCGGGCGGCGC
>NZ_JBAIYW010000641.1:0-1118 GCF_036763055.1 Desulfovibrio sp. 1214_IL3152
AGGGCTCGGGTCTCTGGCACATGCGGCGGACAGCAGGCCGGAAAAATGGGTAAAGGGCGTCTGCCGCTACTGCGGCACGGGCTGCGGGGTACTTGTGGGCGTCAGGGACGGCAAGGCCGTGGCTATTCAGGGCGACCCCAACAACCATAATGCGGGCCTGCTGTGCCTCAAGGGGTCTTTGCTTATCCCCGTGCTCAATTCAAAGGAAAGGGTCACGCAGCCCCTGGTGCGCCGTCGCAAGGGCGGCAAGCTTGAGCCTGTAAGCTGGGACGAGGCCCTGGATCTGATGGCTTCCAGATTTCGCAGCAGCATTGATGCGCATGGTCCCAATTCGGTTGCCTGGTATGGCTCGGGCCAGTGCCTTACCGAAGAAAGCTATGTCGCCAACAAGATTTTCAAGGGGGGCTTCGGCACCAATAATGTGGACGGCAATCCCCGCCTGTGCATGGCCTCGGCCGTGGGCGGCTACATGACGAGCTTCGGCAAGGACGAACCTATGGGAACCTATGCCGACATTGACCAGGCCACCTGTTTTTTCATCATCGGCTCCAATACGTCCGAGGCGCATCCCGTGCTTTTTCGGCGTATAGCCCGCCGCAAGCAGGTGGAGCCGGGCGTAAAGATCATTGTGGCCGATCCGCGCCGCACCAACACTTCGCGCATAGCCGACATGCATGTGGCTTTCCGGCCCGGCACCGACCTGGCCTTCATGCACAGCATGGCCTGGGTTATCATCAATGAGGAGCTGGATAATCCGCGTTTCTGGCAGCGTTACGTGAGTTTTATGGATGCGGAGGGCAAACCTTCTGACTTTGAGGGCTACAAAGCCTTTCTTGAAAACTACCGTCCGGAAAAAGTGGCGGAAATCTGCCGCGTACCGGTAGAGCAGATCTACAGCGCGGCCCGGGCTTTTGCCGAGTCCGGCGCGACCATGAGCCTCTGGTGCATGGGCATCAACCAGCGCGTGCAGGGCGTGTTTGCCAATAATCTTATCCATAACCTGCATCTGCTTACCGGGCAGATATGCCGCCCGGGGGCCACGTCTTTTTCGCTCACCGGGCAGCCCAACGCCTGCGGCGGCGTTCGTGACGGCGGGGCGCTCTCGCACCTGCTTCCTG
>NZ_JBAIYW010000397.1:0-1114 GCF_036763055.1 Desulfovibrio sp. 1214_IL3152
CAAGGCGCAGCCTGGGCCGCCCGTACATGGCGTGCCGCAGCAAAATCGTCCCCAGGCCCATGCGCCAGCACGAAGGCCGGACAAAAAGCGCGGCCAGAAAATCCACGCCATCAGGGCTGCAAAGGGCGGAAAAGGCGACTGCCTCACCGTGCCTTTCCAGCACGTCCAGATGCGATGACGGCAGACAGTGCTGCTGCATGGCGTCATGCTGGTGCTGCCACAGAGCCGGGTCCACAAAATCGTGGGCCAGCAGCGATGCCTCAAGCCAGATATCCGCGCAGGCCGCATAATGCCGGGCACTGAGGCCACGCACCAGCGTGATGCCGTCGGGCAGAATATTCATGAGGGGCCTCATCCCCGGCAGGCAAAGGCCGTATGCGGTACGCCGGAGAAAAATTTTTTGTGCTCCTCCACATGTTTAAGCAAGGCGGGGCGCGGCGTCAACGCACTCGCGGCCCCACTGAAAACGCTCGCCGAGGCACAGGCGTTTGCCCCCCCTCTTGGTTTTGTCATTTCCTTGGTGTAGCGTGCGCGCATGGACAAGAAAAAAATATCCCTTGTATCGCTCGGCCACCTGTCGTGCGACGTCAATGGCGGGGCCTTGCCCGCCATTCTGCCCTTCTTGCGCACCCACTACGGCCTGACATATCAGGCCACGGGCGGGCTGATGTTTGCCTATTCCTGCCTGTCGTCCATCATTCAGCCGCTTTTCGGCCTTATGGCAGACAGGCTCTCCAAGCCCTGGCTTATCCCCCTCGGCGTGTTCCTGGCAGGCATGGGACTGGCAGCAGTGGGCTTCATGTCCAGCTACTGGGCCATTTTTGCGGCCATCGGCCTGAGCGGCGTGGGCGCGGCCCTTTTTCACCCCGAGGGCGCACGCTTTGCCAACAAGGTCTCAGGCAAAAGCAAGGGCACCGGCATGAGCATCTTTTCCATAGGCGGTAACGCGGGCTTTGTTATCGGCCCGCTGCTCGCCACCTTTTTCCTGAGTTGGCTCGGCATGCCCGGAACCTTCATTTTCGGCCTGCTGGCAACGGTGATGGCCTCCATCCTGCTGCTGCTGATCATGCGCATGGTTGCGCCTGAAGCCGCTGCCGCCGCCCAACGCACCGCC
>NZ_JBAIYW010000505.1:0-1114 GCF_036763055.1 Desulfovibrio sp. 1214_IL3152
CCCGGAGGAGCCATGCGGTCGGCAATAGCCAGCAGGTCGCTTGAAACGCGCAGCAGCATTTCCGTATCGCTCTGCATGGACGCAACAGAAGCCAGCAGGTGCAGCAAACAGCGCCAGCTGCGCAGGGGAACCCCGCGCACCGACGGGCGATAGCCCTGGTTGAGCGTTCTTTTGGCAGCGGGCAAAAGCCCCAGAACGGCCACGCGCATTTCCGGCGGGGCGTACTTTAAAAGGCGGATGATCTCCTCACGGACATATTCTTTCGTGTGCTGTGGCACCGTGTGCTCCATTGCATGGAAATGCAGAAGGCTGCGGCCTTGTCAAGCCGCAGCCGCCTGAAAGCTTCTGGCAGGGCTGTCTGTGTTCTGTAAGGCGCAGAGCCGCGCCGGTCGAGTAAAAACAGGACTTGCCGCAGAACAGGCAGCATAGTCCTGAACGGGCGGCAGGTCAACGGCATTCATTATTTTGACCCGCTCGCGTGACAGGGGCGGACGTTATCGATAATATTCTGTAACTATATACTATTTTTCAGATGGCAGCAAACTTGCATCAAGCTTTTTACGTTCCGGGCGTGCCTTGTGCGCGGTCTGTCAAAGGAGCGGGAGCGTCCGTTCTGTCTGTTGCGTTGCAACGCAGCCCGCTCCGGCCGTGTGGCGGCGTTCCGCCGGAGCATTTTAACTTTGGAAAAGTGTAAATGTTCTAACGCTGCACGAAAGTGCAGCGCGCCACAATGTGGCGTGGATTCAGCCGAAAATCGTATTTTTCGGCTGAATGAAAACTTTGAAATGTGAAGTATTTCAAAGTTAATCTGCTCTAGAGCAATTTAACTTTGAAATTGCTCTAGCGGCTGCATGAGCAGACGCCCGCCGCGAAGGCGTAAGCGCAGTTTGTCTGCGCGGTTAAACGCCGTAGCGAGCGTGCCTTAAACTTTTAGAATGTATATTCTCAAAGTTAATCTGCTCTAAAAGTACGGCCCTGCCGTCTGAGTTGAGGATTTTTCATGAAGCGCCATAAAACCTTTGCCATCCTCGTCGGTTGCCTCGGCGGCACGGTCCTGCTGCTGGGCTTGCTGGCGGGCTTTGTGCCGCAGCGCGAGGGCTATGAGGTGCGGCGT
>NZ_JBAIYW010000216.1:0-1113 GCF_036763055.1 Desulfovibrio sp. 1214_IL3152
CCGCCTGCTCCGCCAAGGAGCCGGAAACCGCGCCCAGCGGCATGACCCTTACGGTAAATCTGCGCGACGTTCACCGCTGTTCGCGCATTTCGCCTGAAATAACGGTGCTCCAGGCGCCCAACGGTACGGATTATTTCGACGTGCGCCTGGTAGAATACACCGGCGACGCCCAGGAGCTTTTCCTTGGCGGCGGCCAGTGGGATAACGACAGTTCCGGCATCATACCCGAAGGCGGCCTGACCCGCCACTATCGTGGCCCCTGCCCGCCCGCCGGACAGGCCAGGGACTTCGCCTTTGTGGTTGCAGCCATGAAGAGAAACAACGCGCAGCCGCTGTCTGTGCGCCTGCACCGGTTTACGCAGGAGTAGACGCCGGGCGGTGAAAACCGCCTTGTACCGTGAAAAGCACAATGAAAAGCATGATAAAACCGCCACCGGGACCCCGGTGGCGGTTTTTGCTTTCGAAACGCTGCTCCGTTGCGGGCTTGCCGCCGTATGCGAGCAGCTCAGGCCATATTCTGCTCCAGAGCAATTCCGCTTTGAAATTGCTCTGGCGACTGCGTGAGCAAGCGCAATGTATTTGCGCTGTTAAGCGCAGAAGCGAACATGCCGTAAACTTTGAGAATGGACATTCTCAAAGTTTATCTGCCCTAGACAGACAGGCCCATCTTTATGGCCGCCTGCAGGCCGCCGGTGGAATTGACCACATCGGTGATGCCGTGCCGGGCCAGCACAAGCAGGCCGTCATATGCGCGCAGGCCCGTATTGCAGATGATGGCGACGGGGCGGTCTTTGGGAACCTCGTTGACGCGGGCAGCCACTTCTTCAAGCGGTATGGCGTGCCAGTCGGGGTGTTTTTCCTGCACGGCGCGTCCGGCGGCAGCGGGGCGCGCGTCAATGAAGAACACATTGTTTTTTTCGCGGTTTTTCCACATATCCATGAACTGGTCGGCGGTAACCGGGGTAAAGCGCCCGGCCAGCACGTTGTCGGCCACGTTGCCCACCACGTTGACCACATCCATTGCCGAGGCAAAGGGCGGGGCGTAGGCCACCTCAAGGTTGGAAATATCTTCCACCCTGGGCTGCGAATATTGCAGCGCGGCGGCCACGGCGT
>NZ_JBAIYW010000387.1:0-1112 GCF_036763055.1 Desulfovibrio sp. 1214_IL3152
GCCGTGCGGAGCAACCGCCGGGGCGGACACAACGCACCACAAGCCGCACGGGCTGGCCGATGGGGAGGCCGCTGATACTTTCAGCACTCCCCATCAGGCAAACTCAGGCAAATGGCATGGACATGTCTGTGATCACATCACCGCAAGGACACGTCTGATGACAAACCCAGCGCCGCCCTGCTTCAGGGGGCCAGTTCCTGCGGTCCGCGGGGACGTGTCCTACCGCCCCTTGCCGGGGGCGGCATTTTTTTCTGTCTTCCCGCGCACGGTCCCTTTGGCCGGGGCAGTTGCCCCTTTTTGCACCAGATCGGCCAGAGCGAGGATAGTGTTGGCATACACCGTCGAACGGTTATAGGTCATGAGCACCTTGTGCTGCTGCGCCCGGCTTATGCCGGGTTTCCAGCCGTGGCGGGCCAGGTAGTTGGACAGGCTTGCCACAGCATCAGGCACATGAAACAGGTCTACCCTGCCGTCGCCATCACCGTCCGCCCCGTAGGCCGCGATGTTGGAGGGCATGAACTGGCACAGGCCCACTGCGCCGTAAATGGAGCTGGGCAGATAGCTGGGGTCCAGGTCGTCCTGCAGGAGGTGGCTCACAAGCGCCCGCAGTTCCTTATAGGCCCAGTCCGCTCGTTTCGGCATGGTCTCCTGCAGCCAGGCCATATGCTCTTCATAGCCAGGCATGCGCGGCAGCCATTGGTCTATTTCCGAAGGCTCGCGGCTCACTGCCATGCTCGCCAGGGTGTAGAGGGCGTTTTCCGGCACGTCGGCCAAAACCTTGCCAAGGCGGGTTTCCACAAAGAGCAGGGCCGCGGCCACTGACGAAGGAACCCCATACCGGGTCTGGGCCTGGCTGAAAGCCTGTTTGTGCTCGGCAATAAAAGCGCGGCACAAGGCGGCGTTCTGTTCCGTGACTACACCTTTGTAGTAGGTTGTGGGCGTAGGCTTGGCGGAAGGAGGCCGGGGCATGAAGCGGCTTTTGTAGAGTTCAACCATTTTGCGGCCCATGGGCGACTGGCTGGGTACGGGAGCCAGGGTAGCCAACAGGGCATTGACACGGGGGCCGGAAAACCCGTCGGCGGCAAGCCGCGTGACCAGCGGCTGCCAGACCG
>NZ_JBAIYW010000411.1:0-1109 GCF_036763055.1 Desulfovibrio sp. 1214_IL3152
GAACGCTGCGAGGGTTCCCAGGCCCAGAAAGCCCAGCATGCGCGTGCGCGCCTTGGGGTTGCCCGCCAGATATTCCGCGCCGTAAAGCATGCCGAGCACCGTTGCCACGCGCAGAATGCCCCCGCCCATATCAATGAGACCCAGCAGGCCCGATAAAAGGCCCCCGGCGAAAAAGCCCAGAAAAACAATGCCCGCCATGCTGAGCAGGGAATATCTTTTTACGTACAGGGCATCGGTGGAGAAATCCGGCATGTCGCGGGCAAGGCTCCAGCGCAGTTCTTCCGGAATGTCTGCATCGGCGCTTTTTGCTGCGCACCGGGCCACGAGGTCTTCCTTGAGGTCCGAGAGCAACTGGCGGTGCTGCGCGTAGTCGCCGGGAAAGGACGCTATTTTTTCAAGAGTTTCATCCGCAAGGGTGTCGATATGGGGAGCGGACGCATCGGAATTTGTAATGGTCATGCTGTTTGTCCCGTTTGCTGTGGTGCTGCCGGGCGGTTCCCGCGGGTACGGCGGGTGAATGCCCGGTTTCGCAAAAAAGAGGCCGCATAGCGCAGGACGCCTGTCAAAAGTAGCGCACGCTGCCGTCAAGTCAAGGGGCGGCGCGGGTTACGGGGCAGGATGCCCGCATGGACGCGGCCTGTGTGACCAGAGTGCCGCACTTCATGTCAGCAGAGCGTCAGCATGCGGCCACAGGACGAATATGGCATTTTCGCATTGAGAATATCTATTCTCAATGCTTCCAAGACGCCCGCTCCGGCGTTTAACCGCGCAGGTAAACAGCTCTGCTGTCTTCGTCCGTAACTTCCTTTGTCGTAACGGCTGAAGCTGCGCTTACGCCTCCGCGGCGGGCGTCTGCTCCCGCATTCGCCAGAGCAGTTTCAAAGAAAAATTGCTCTGGAGCAGATTAACTTTGAAATGCTTCACATTTCAAAGTTTTCATTCAGCCGAAAAATGCGATTTTCGCCTGAATCCACGCCACATTGTGGCGCGCTGCGCTTTCGTGCAGCGTTAGAGCATTTACACTTTTTCAAAGTTAAAATGCTCTAAAATGGGGTAGGGCAACAGAGGGACAGATGTGTGCCGCTTTTTTTTTGGGGGGGGGGGGGGGG
>NZ_JBAIYW010000243.1:0-1097 GCF_036763055.1 Desulfovibrio sp. 1214_IL3152
GCCGGGAGCAGCCTGCGCCACCGGACCTGCCGCGGCTTCGGCCAGTTGGGCAAGAGAGCGCAACTGCTGCATGCTTGGCTCCAGAAACTGCGGATCGCCCACATCCTGCCGCAAAAAAGCGTTGATGGCGGGCATGCTTTCAATGGCCGCGTCGATTTCGGCATTGGTTCCCCTGGCATAGGCCCCGATATTGACCATATCCTCCACTTTGCGAAAGGTACTCATATTGCGCGTGACCACACGCCCGGCCAGAACATCCTGCCTGTCGCAGATATCTGACCGCAGGCGGCTGATGGAACGCAGCACGTCAATGGCGGGAAAATGCCCCTGATCCGCCAGATCGCGGGTGAGCACAATGTGACCGTCCAGAATGGAGCGCACGGCGTCGGCAATGGGTTCGTTAAAGTCATCGCCGTCAACCAGCACCGTGTAAATGCCCGTGATGGTTCCCCTGGCAGACCTTCCGGCCCGTTCCAGCAGCTTGGGCAACTGGGCAAAAACCGTGGGAGTGTAGCCCTTGGTGGTCGGCGGCTCGCCCACGGCCAGCCCCACTTCACGCGCGGCCATGGCAAAGCGGGTTACGGAGTCCATCATGAGCAGCACGTCCATGCCCTTGTCGCGAAAATATTCGGCAACGCCCGTGGCCGCGTAGGCCGCGCGCATACGTACCAGAGGGGACTGGTCGGACGTGGCGATGACCAGAACCGAACGGGCCATGCCCTCCGGCCCAAGGTCCCGCTCCATAAATTCCACCACTTCACGTCCACGTTCGCCGATGAGGGCGATAACGTTGACATCGGCACGGGTATAGCGGGCCATCATGCCCATGAGCGTGGACTTGCCCACGCCGGAACCGGCCATGATACCCACGCGCTGCCCTTTGCCGAGAGTGAGCAGGCTGTTGACCGAGCGCACGCCCACATCAAGGATATCCGTAATGCGCGGCCGCTGCAGGGGGCTTGGCGGGTCGGCATAGATGGGGACAAGCTCGGGATGCCACTGCTGCCGGGCCACGGCGGCCCATTCCGGCACATATGGTTCCTGTTCCTGCGCCTGACGGGCAAAATCGGCCTTGGCATTATCGCCCACAGGCAAGA
>NZ_JBAIYW010000032.1:0-1096 GCF_036763055.1 Desulfovibrio sp. 1214_IL3152
TAGAGCCACCAGCAGCAGTACGCCGGCCACTTCAAGCGCAAGAAAATTGTGGGTAAACAGCTCACGGCTCAACGCCTTGGTGTGGGTCGCCTCCCGCAGTATCTCGTAGGGCCACACATCCTTGCCGCCGGCCCTGAAAAAGCGCAGGCCCCATAACAGCATGCCGCATAAGGCCGCGCCGATGGCGTAACCCACCCAGGGGTGCGGCACGAGGGCGGGCAGGCGCATCTCGCGCTTGAAGTTCACCAGAAAAACCACAAAAAGATACATGACAAGCACGGCCCCGGCGTAAACCACAATCTGCACCGCCGCCAGAAATTCGGCCTGAAGGGTCAGATAGACGGCGGCCATATGGACAAACAGCAGCAGCACCAGCAGTACGCAATGCACCGGATTGCGCAGCCTGATGGACAGGATGCCGCATACAATGATGACAACGGCGCAGTAAAGAAAGAAAATTTCGCCAAACACGTCTTCCACCTCCCGGAGTGGACTTGCGCATGCTTTTCCGGCAGTTCTGCCCTGTTCAAGCTGCATGACCCTGCAAAACAGCCCGGTCTTGCGGGCGGTTTTGCCCTATTCCGCCGTGTCCGCCGAAGCGGCCGTTGCCAGCCCCGTTACGGCAGCTTTTTGCCTGCCGGCAGTGCCGCGTACCGTTGTCTCATCATGGGCATGGGCCTCCAGCCAGTTTTGCCCCACCCACTGCTCCTGGCCGCTCCATTCCGCGCTCACGCGCTCCTGGCGTTTGGCGGCCGGCAAAAAACGCTGCAACGCATTGCGCGGACGGCTCAACGGGTTCACATACCCTTCCAGATTGCCCTTTTCCGCGGCAAATTCGTCCCAGTTGCGCAAAAGATGCGCCTCATCAAAGACAAATTCCTGCCGTGTGCGGCCCGCATAGGCGTAAATCTCGGTCAGCACAATGGCGTTGACCGGGCAGACTTCGGCGCAGTAGCCGCAGTAGATACACCGCAGGGCGTCAATGACATAGGCATCCACCTTGCGGCTGCCGTCCTCTTCCCTGTGGCTGCGGATACGAATGCAGTGCGAGGGACACACGCGGGCGCAGCGCATACAGGCCACGCAGCGGCTGCCG
>NZ_JBAIYW010000013.1:0-21668 GCF_036763055.1 Desulfovibrio sp. 1214_IL3152
CCTGTTTTAAAATCGCCAAGATTTGACTGTCCGTGAAGCGTGACTTTTTCATTGTAAAATCTCCAGATTGCTTATTCTCGGAAATTCTACTTTGAAATGCTACTTTTTTCTGGGGGGATTACCCTGGTTCAGGCTATCTTTGCCCCGTCAATCCTTAATGAAATGGCAGGCAATGGACGCGAAACAAAGATCAAAGACAACCCGCTGAACGAGAATTGGGCAGCATTCAAGGATTTGTGGGAGCGGATAAACAAGCGATATGCTTATACTGTGGAATTCAACGGCGACGAACTCATTAGGAAGTCCATATTCGCCATCGATGGGGAGTTGAAGGTCGCCCGTCTATCCTACACCCTTACCAAAGGCTCACAGGAAGGCACGGACTTCAATATTGAACGTACTGAAACCAAAAAACTCGGACGGGCGCACGGCGGCCTCGCAGCCTATGACATTATCGGCAAGATAGCCGGAGGCACAAGTCTTACACGCCGTACGGTCACAGCTATTCTTGAGGGCATAAAAAAGGAGCTGCTCTGGCTGTTCTGCGATAACCCCGAAGAATTTATCGCCAAGGTTGTTGTTATTATCAACAGACAGAAAGCCTCCGTCGTCGTGGATCATATCACCTATGCCCCAAGTGCCGAGGAGCCCTATTCTCAGGAAATATTCAGTATGAGCCGAGCCTCAGATGAGTACGCCAAGGCGTTCAAGGCGAAACACGCCATACAAGATTATATTTTCACCGATGGCTCAACGGCCAACAGCGTCGAACGGCGCTTTGCTGAGGACTTGGACGTTGCCGATGAAGTGATCGTCTACGCCAAATTGCCGAGAGGACCCCGAGGGTTCTACATCCCAACGCCCGTCGGCAAATACTCCCCGGACTGGGCAATTTCGTTCAAAAAGGGGACTGTGAAGCACATCTTCTTTATTGCCGGAACCAAAGGCACAATGGACAGCCTCGAACTGCGCCCGATAGAGCAAGCGAAAATATCCTGCGCCAAGAAGCTGTTTAATGAAATAAGTACCTCTGCCGTGAAGTACCATGAAGTGGACAGCTACCAGGGCTTGCTGACAGTGATGGAAACACTATGAAGAACGGTACCATCCTGAATTATTAGGGTATTAATAATCAACCGGTAAACCCCAGGCTTTGCCTGGGGACTCCCAAAGTTTGACTTTGCCAGAAATATAAAAACCTCCAGTAACGAACCGCTCAAAGTTCAATGCAGGAGGCTTTTGCTGGAAAATGAAACTTTAGCTCACTCAACTTGGGTGTGCAAGTACCATGCGATATGGATTCCAAAATATCGAAAGAAGTGACTTTTTGATGGGTTACGCACAAGGCTTGGTGAAGTATTCCATGAGCTTGCGCGGCAGAAGGCCTGAGCCTGTACGGCGGCTGGAATTATAACAATTTCGGCCTCTCCGCTGATGTGGGCTTCACTGGCAACTATAACAAGTTGGAGCAGGACTTGCCCGCTTCCATGCAAATGGGCAACCTCAAGGCTGACGTTACCAGTAACGCGTGGAAAGCGGGGCCCAAGGCCGAATACAAGTGGGAAACTCCGATGCTGGACATCATTCCGCACGTCGGAGTGCGCTATCTCGGCCTGACCACAGACGAATACAGCGTGAAGAGCGGCGGTACGGTCTTCAAGGTGGATTAGGACTTCCAGTCCACCTGGACCTTCCCAGTGGGCGTGATCTTCAGCAAGGCCATCCAGAGCGATTCGGGCTGGAACTTCAGGCCACAAGTGGAGTTGGGCGTCATTCCCGCCGCTGGCGATGTAAAGGCTACATCCCGCGCCCGTGTGCCGGCTTTCGGCGCGGAAGCGGAAATGAAAATGTAGGTGGTGGACTACGTCACCTTTGTCGGCGGCGTGGGCTTTGAAGTGGGCAAGGACAATCTGTCCCTGGGCCTCAATTACAACATTCAAGCTTCGGATCACCGCACCGGGCACAGCGTATTCGGCACAGTTAGGTACGAGTTTTAGAAAAATGAGCACGGGCCGGACAATTCCGGCCCGTGCTACATGAAATTTCCAAGCCAATATTGCATGTCATGATGGAATCGCGTAGGTTGTATTTTCTTTATATATCAACATCAAAGGGTAGCGTATTATGCTCCATATGATCGGCTTAGCCTTGGGTGCAATCATTTTTATTGGGCTGGCTGTGGCGTGTCTTCCATACGCACTGGGTGCAGCGGCCATTGGTATCGCCATCTGGTTGACATTTTCATATTGGAAAATCGCCATTCCTGTCTGGATAGGGCTCGTGGCATTAGGATTCTACGCGCATAACGAGAACAAGAAGAAAGTTAAAGAATGGAAAGAAAAAAACTCAACCCCAAAACAACTATGGGAAGTAGATGCTGCCATTGATTACATTACGCAAAGCATGATTGTTGATTCAAATGAAAAAAATAATTACAAGTTTATATCCGGTGGAGAAAATAAAATTCCTTATGGACGAGTAAATGCTTTTTTGAATTTTTTCAATTTATCTATTAATGACACTGAAGTTTTTTACTACTCTGCAATTCCAAGTAAAGACAATAAGGAGCTGCGAGAATACGGCACACTTATTACGCGCAATGGGATACATATTAGCTATCAGTTGGATAGCAAAGACCATGATGGGATATACAAATCAGAGAATATATATATTCCATTTGCTGGCGTAGTGAAGACGGAAAAAAATAAGGACAGTATTAAAATATCAATAATAAAAGATGAGTGTGAAGTTGAAGAAGATATAAAAATTCTTAATGCTAACACTACACTAACTCAAGATTCCCTTTGCATGATGTTATCAAGTATTGTTGATACTGGACTTTCAAAAACTCTTTATGATAAAAATATTATAAATAATGACTCTGAATCCTGCGATGAAAAAGATGATGCAGACAAGTACCTTGCAAGAGAGCAAAATATTTCAGATGCAAAGCGTGTTGCCGACCTATCCGGGATTGCAGGAGCGAATGTAAACTTTAATGAAACCTATTCAGAAACAAAAGGATTTATGAATGGCGAACGCGGGCACGGATATGCTGGCGAATACGTCAATAATACATTTGACAGACTTATGCAAAAAGATGTTATCAATGCCGGGCAACAGCTTGATGAGCATGGTCGGCAGTTCAAGCATGGCGCAGACAGGATTGTCAATGGTGAGGCTATTCAGACAAAGTATTACAAAACGGCTAAAGAAAGTATAGGCGCCGCTTTTCAACATAAGCAAGCAATCTACTTGAATTCAGATGGAAGTATGATGCCCATCGAAGTTCCTCGCGATCAATATAGCGAAGCTTTGACGATTATGCAGAAGCGCATTGACAGCGGACAGGTTCCCAATGCAGAACCTGGGACGCCTGCTCAAAATTTCGTAAAAAAAGGTTGGTTTACCTATAGCCAAACATGCAATGTATGTAAGGCTGGAACATTGGAAAGCCTTAGCGTCGATATAACAAGTGGTATTATTTCTTCATCATGCGTTGGCAGCATATCCGGCCTCATGGTATTTGCCGCATGCATTTGGAATGGGAAAAACATCAAGGAAGCGGCCCAGATCAGCCTTGGTGCCACGCTCAAAACCATGGGAAAAAGCGTTCTCATTTATACGTTGACGATGCAGCTTTCACGCGATCAATTTGCAAATTTATTTGTCAAAAAATCTACCAAAGATGGCATTGCTGCCGGTTTTGAAGGAATAGCCAACCCAGTGGCTAGACTCAGCAACAGCCTTGCAAAGCAAATTAGCCAATCAGCCCTGGCTAAAACTTCAGTCGGAGAAGGTTTGGGCCTGAGAGCGGTCACTGGCCGGGCCATTATTTCTGGCACCATTATCGGGGTTGTCGTATTTGGTCCTGATCTGGTAAGAACCATGCGCGGAAGAATTTCAAAAATGCAATTGCTAAAAAACTCCGCAGTGGGTGCAAGCTCACTGGCTGGCGCGGCTGTTGGGCAAGCTCTAATACCAATCCCTGTGCTGGGGGCTATGGTCGGCGCTGTTGTTTCTGGCTTTGTCAGCAAAAAAACTCTCGATAACTTTATTGATGACGATGCAGTTGCAATGTTTCAAATTTTTAAAGAAGAATTTCTCGAATGCACAATGTGTATGGCTTTGTCAAAACATGAATTTGATGCTGTTGTTGAGAAAACAATTTGCAATGAAAAATTGCAAACAATACTTCAAGATATGTACCAGAGCGGCCTAGAGCGCCAGTTTGCGTATGAGTTTATTGATGCCACAGTTTGTGAAGTGTTGAAAAACCGCAAACATGTGAGCATTAAAATGGTTGACGAGGGCTACTTGGCCTACGGTGAAGAAGCTCTACAAGCCGCATAGCACGCTGCTCTTACTTGGCACAAACTCCGCTGAGGAACAACCTGTGCCCATCAAACTCGACCAGTCCGCCACTGCCTCGCGCAAGGCGCTTGCCCTGTTCGGCCTGTTGCTGTTCGGACGCCGAGCCTATTCGCTGAAGCAGTTAGCGGAATCCCTTGGCTGTTCCCGGCAAACCGTGCTGCGGCTTATGGAAGAGGTAGTACATACCAATATCTGCCGCATCAAATCGTGGAAGGAAGGCGGGCAGAACTGGTTGCCGTCAAAGAGGGCAAATACCCTTGGCGGGACGTGGAGCCGCGCATTCTGGAACGCCTTGCGGCAGTGGATGCGCTGCGAGAAAACGCGCCTTTCACCGGCGCATACGATACCGCCTTTGCGGAGTCTTGTGTGCTGACCTGCTATGGCGGCGACAAAGCGCCTGCGGCAGCCTCGACCTATGCCACACGCTTTGCAGAAGGCTTTTCCGTCCCAACCATACAGTGGACGCCATCCAGGCCAAACTGGACGCCACTGAGCGAAAACATGGCGTCAAAGTCCTGTACGCCATTGAATCGGGCAGTCGGGGCTGGGGTTTTGCTTCCGAAGACTCCGATTTTGACGTGCGCTTCATCTATGTCCATAAGCCGGAATGGTATCTCGGCGTCGCTCCGGAAGAAAAGCGCGATGTGCTGGAACTAGTGTCTCGCGGTTTCAATTTGAAAGCGCAACACCTTTTGTTTGGACGTTAGCCGAATCCAGAAAAGCTGCATAGGGAGTCTTGAACCCCAGACATTTTCTTGGTCTCTCCAGCTATGGTGGCACATGGCCGCGATAATCTCATCCTGTATAACCTCTTCAAGGTTCACGCCCTTGGGGAAATGCAGACGCAAAAGGCCGTTCATGCAATATTCAAGCTAGACTGCATTTTTAAAAAAATTCAGATATATATTACTACTGAAATATAGCACGCGAGTGCTTGAAAATTAATAAGTTGATCCCGGTGCGGTTGTCCGTCCGGGATTTATTATTGTAAGGAGGTAAAAATGACCCCATATCAATCAGAAAACATCACTGAATTGGCCAAGGCACTGCTTAATGTACAACGAACAGTGCAGCCCATTGCCAAGGATGCTGAAAACCCATTTACAAAAAGCTGGTACGCCAGCCTGAACAGCGTCATGGACGCCTGCCGGGATGCGCTCATCTCGAATGGTATCTGGCTGTGTCAGTATCCTGTGCCCGTGGAGCAGCCAAACTCTCTGGGGTTGGTTACCAAGTTGACGCATGCAGAGTCTGGCCAGTGGCAAAGTTCCCTTGCTGTTGTTCCCCTGCCCAAGGCTGATCCACAAGGTATGGGATCGGCCATGACCTATTGCAGGAGATACGCTCTGACCGCCATGCTGGGTATGGTCACGGAGGATGACGACGGCGAAGGGGCTAAAAATGGCAAGAGATCGTCCACACGTCCCAAACTGCCCGTAAACAGCCCGGAGACTCGAAAAGCATCTCTACCCGACCCGTCCCCCATAAACAACATTTCAGTCCCCTCAAATAGCCCGTCAGCAGCACTCGATAATCTCCCTCAGCTGGAAGGTATCGCCTACCAGCAGGTGACGGCTCAGGACGGACGCCCCTGCATCATTGCCACCGGCAACACACAGGCCAAGAAAGAACTGCTCATGGGAGCGGGCTTTCGCTGGAATGCACAACGCAAGCTGTGGTGGAAGTATGCCCATGCTGCATAACGAAAAGAACCATAAAAAACACAAATGAGAGGGCTGCCTTTGGGTGGCCCTCTTGTTTTTCAGGAGATGCAATCATGGAACACACTAACCGCACGGAGGGTTTGCGAAAGTTAATCAGACAAGGGCTGCAAACTGTTTCCCAGCAAAACACCGCCGCCCATTTGGGTGACCGCTCCACCTATGTGGGCATGAGTGACATTGGTCAGCACTGGGAATGTCCTCGTGCCGCTTTGGCCCGCAAGGTGCTTCCCGCTACTGACAGTCTGGAGCGTCTGCTGACCTTACAGCGGGGGCACTGGTTTGAATCAGGAGTTGGACAGGCGCTGGCGTCGCTGAGCCTGCATGTTTTGCCCCAGCTTGAAATAAACTGGCAGCATCAGGGCGTGCCCATCAAGGCTCATCTTGACTTCGTGCTCCTCTGGGGTGCGCCCGTAAACGCCATACGGATCCTTGAGGTCAAAAGCACGGACAAGCTACCCAACACGCCGCACGATTCTCATCTACTGCAATTACATGGACAGATCGGTCTGTTGTCCATGGCCTGGGACAAGCCTGTCTTTAGCCTTCGGGCGGCGGACGGTACGCTTTTGCATGACAAGCTGACCTTTCCCCAACTCTGTCATGCCCATTTGGGACTCAAACTGCCCACATGTGCTGATGCAGCGAGCCTGGAAGCCTGGCTGCTCTGCCTTTCCATGAAGGAGATAAAGACGTTCGGCCCCTATGGCTTCAACCAAGCTATGCTGGATACGGCTCTCGACCATGCGACTCAACTTTGGGGCGACCTCACGGCCTACCGTGCCGGGAACGTGTCCCTTTCGCAGGTGGACTGCGCCCAAGGATTTTACCCACTGTGCTCATACTGCGAATACAACAGCGATTGCCCTAAGTTTCCACAGGGTACACACCTACCACAATGGGAACCTGCTCTGGACAAGCTGGCTGTTCTCAAAAAACAGCGAATCACTTTGGATGCTGAAATTAAGGAGATGGAAGCCGTACTCAAGCTGGTGCATCGGCAGGCTGGCACTCGTGACTGGGTGAATGCTGCGAACTACCGTTTCCGTATGTCAGTGGCTACAGGCCGAACCACATTGGACAAAAATGCATTACGGGAAGAACTGTCCGATATCTTTCGTTTTGAATCTCTGGGTGACATTGACGTGGACGCCCTGTTGGCCCGCTGCGAGCGCACTGGCGAGCCTTTTGAGAAGCTGAGCGTCTCACCCATAAACTGAACTTCGCAAGGCTATCGCGAGGTATTATTCTGACGTTGCCCTGTGTCTAACTGGCATACCTACCATCGTTGCAAACAGGCGAGTAAATGGCATTCCTTGTGTATTTTCATATGTTACAGCATACTGCTTTAGTCATAACGCACGAGGTCTTCATGAACATATCTCCCTTTGCCGCTTTGGACGCACTCAAAGCCAAGCTGGACGCAAATCGCCCTTTACCGCCTCACATCGTTTCGCACCTGCATGAGGACATACGCATACGCTTTACCTATCATTCAAATGCGATAGAAGGAAACACCCTCACCATTTACGAAACCAAGGCTGTATTGGAGGATGGAATTACGATTGGTGGTAAAAGCATGCGAGAGCATCTGGAAATCATCGATCATAGCCACGCTATTGAGTACCTTGAAGCGCTTGTACAAAAAAATGAGCCTCTGAGTGAACGTGTTCTCAAAGAGATACACAATATCATCATGCGTAACGTTGACACTGCCAACGCGGGAAAATACCGCGAGGTGAACGTTATCATTACTGGTGCGAACCACGTTCCACCTTCAGCCACCCAGTTGCCTGAAAAAATGGAAGCTTTCTTTCGTTGGTATGAGACAGCGCGGGAATCTTTGCATCCCGTGGAGCTGGCGGCCCGCGTCCATGCAGATTTTGTAAACATCCATCCCTTCAAAGATGGTAATGGTAGGACAGCCAGACTGATTATGAATCTGGAATTGATGAAAGCGGGATTTCCCACAGTCATCATTCCGGTGGAGTCCCGACCTGAATATTACAAAAATCTCGATATTGCGGCCACTCAAGGAGATTACAGCCCCTTTACGGCTCAAGTGGCGGATCTGACCGCCAAGAGTTTTGAACCCTATTGGCGGTTGCTCGAAAGCTGACGCTCAAAAGGTTCGCACATATCTCTTAGTTTTTCACTATATACACACGCAAGAGCCTCCCTTTCAAGGGAGGCTCTTGGCGTTTAAAGGAGTAGAGTATGAATGTTTCCAATGAACTTGGTAGCCTTCAACCCACCGACCTTGATGCTGGACAGGTTTTCAGCGGCAAGCCCTCGGGCACCTTGGTCAGGGGTTACGCGACTCCATCGGCCTACACTCCAGCTATTGATCCTGGCTATGTCTTTCACGAATCCAGCCGCGATATGGTGGTCTGGTTTCTCAGTTTGCGGGAACCGCTCTATGTCTTTGGCCCCAGTGGATGTGGAAAAACGAGCTGCATCAAGCAACTGGCGGCCCGTCTCAACTATCCCGTTTTTGAAGTGACCGGACACGGAAGACTGGAGTTTGCCGATCTGGTGGGGCACCTGACGGTCAAGGACGGCAACATGGCCTTTGAATACGGCCCTCTTGCTCTTGCCATGCGGTACGGAGGAATCTTTCTCGTAAACGAGATCGATATCACTCCACCCGAAGTGGCCGCAGGCCTGCATGGCATTCTTGACGGCTCCCCCTTGTGCATCGCGGAGAACGGCGGAGAATTGATCAATCCACACCCCATGTTCCGTTTTGTCGCGACTGCCAACACCAATGGTGGCGGAGATGAGAGCGGTCTGTATCAAGGTACTCAACGACAAAATTTGGCATTTTCCGATCGTTTTATCCTTTGTGAAATGGGCTATCCAGATGCAAAAATAGAAATAGCATTGCTCAGACAACGGTTTCCGTCTCTGCCTGACAAGTTGTGCGGTACTATGGTGGAGTATGCCAATGAAGTCCGCAAACTGTTCATGGGCGATGCTTCCACCAGCAATCTGGCAAACACCATTGAGATCACCTTCTCCACCCGCAGTTTGCTGCGCTGGGGAGATCTGACCGTACGGTTCCAACCTTTGGCCCATCAAGGTATTCAGCCCGTTACCTATGCCCTTGATCGGGCGCTGGGCTATCGAGCCAGCCGCGAAACTCGTGCCATGCTGCACGAACTGGCCCAACGTATGTTCCCACAGCATACCGACGCGGACATCAAGGCAATGGACTCTGAACCAGGAGAGGACCTCCTGCAAGGAGACACAGCCCTGCGCTTTATGAAGGGCCGCTTGCGCTATGCTCCCACGGCTTCGCAGCCACGTCTCTATTTGCAGGTGGATTATAACGTGCCCGGCCAAAAACAGTCCGGTAAATTCTGGGCTGGTGAGGCCCGTACTGAAGGACTCATGCTTCAATGGGGCAAGCAAGGTACACCTGGACAACAAAAATTCATCCCTGCTGAACAGTGTGAAAACAGCAATGTAGTGCTGGAACTAGAATACCGTACTGCCAAAAAACTCAAAGAGGGCTACGCCCTTATTCCTGCCAAAAGTTCATTATAGGAGAACATCATGACACACGTTCTTTCAGACATCCGCATTCTGGACAACCTGTTAGCCCTCAACCTCAACGTCAGTCTGTGGTCGGCCCGCCGTAAAATGAGCCAGGAAGACCTGGGGGGTGCGGAGCTGCCGCCCGATGACCTGGCCTCTCTCGGATCCAAGCGCATTGCCGACCCGGAAAACCTCAAAATATTCGGCACGCTCAAGGCCCGTGCCTTCAACTACCTTGACAGGCACGGTGTGCGCTTCATGTCCGGCTGGGCCATCCCCGAAGAAAAGGCCGGGGAAATCGTACAGGAGCTGCTTCGTATCCGTAGCGATTTTCAGAAAGAAAAGGAGGCCTTTCTGGCTGGCTATGACCAGAACGTCCAGGCCTGGATTGAGAAACATCACCAGTGGGGTGAAATTATCCGTAATTCCACAGTAGGGCCGGACTATGTGCGAAATCGCATGGATTTTCGCTGGCAGTTGTATAAGGTGGCCCCGCTTGAGCAACATAATGATAATACCGCTGTACTGGAAGCAGGCCTGGCTGAGGAAGTACAAGGCCTGGGTGGCACGCTCTTTGGAGAAGTGGCCAAGTCTGCCGAAGATATCTGGCGCAGGGTGTATCATGGCAGGACAGAAGTGACCCATAAGGCTCTTTCTCCATTACGGACCCTGTATGCCAAGCTGACGGGCTTGTCCTTTGTCGAGCCGCATGTGGCCCCGGTGGCTGACATCGTGCAGGCAGCACTGTTGCGCATGCCCAAGAAGGGCAACATTACCGGACCAGATTTGCTCTTGCTGCAGGGGCTGGTTTGTCTGCTCAAAGACAGTTCGGCTCTTGTTGGGCACGCGCAGAAGATTATTGAAGGCTACGAGCCGAACTTTGTGCTGGATGCTCTCCTGGCTGGCCCAGGCAGCATACCTGAGATTGATGGCTTCACAGCGCAGTTGGATAGTTCCCTTGATGAGGATGACATGCCTGTATTGCCAGACATCGCCGTGGGAGACAGCACATTACCGCATCCTTCCATCCCAAGCCTGGGGCTGTGGTGACGCCATGATACGCTCCAAAGACATTCTCAACTGTCTGCCTCTGCTGGCGTCCGTGCTGGGTGACCAATACGGGGTGCAGGTACGTATCGGAGGCAGGGAGGCCTGCACCAATGGCAAAATCATTCATTTGCCTTCATTGCCTATGGATTGCGAGCCGGAAACGTTGGCGCTTGCCAAGGGTTTTTGCGACCACGAGGCGGCTCATATACGACACACGGATTTCGGTGTGTTGAACGCTGCCAATCTTGATCCTGTAACCTTCAACCTTTTCAATTGCCTTGAAGACTGGAGAGTCGAAAAAAAGCTGTCTGCCATTTTTCCTGGATGTCGGCAAAACCTGAACTGGTTGATACGACGATTCTTTGTAGAACAGGCACAGCCAAGGGCCGGAGGTGATCCTCCGGCCCTTGCTGTTTTGGACTATGTGCTGTTGACCGTGCGCTCTTGGGACGTGGATGCGGTCAACAGGATCCGATTGCATGCTGCCGCAATTCTGCGGAAGCAATTCCCTGGCCTCAAGGAAACGCTGGATGCCATTTTGGTCAAAGTGCGTATCCATTGCCCTGACACGGCTGCCGCCATTGCTTACGCCCGGCAATTGTCCCAGAGCATCCAGCAGTGGGAACCACAACAACAGGCGAAAAACGACGAAAGCCCGGCGCAAAATGACGGAAAAAAGGGCGATGGGCACGAAATCCCACGCAAAGGCCATGCATCCGGTACGGATACATCCATAAGGGACAACGCTGATCACAGCGATTCCGCTTCACAAGGGGATGGGATTGATCTGCCTGCTTGTGCATCTCAAGCGCAGCCCTTCGTACTCGCTGGAAGGGCCAAGAAGCAACTGACGGCTTTGCTGCATGCCGAAGCTCAAGACCTGCCGCAAAACCTTGGTGAGCTTCTGTCGGCAACACTCACCAGCCAGTTGGCGGAATCATCAGCCGAATCCTTTACTGTGGCAGTAGAAGGTTTTCGGCAGACTGGAGCATTACCAGAGGAGCAAAAGTTGCAAGCACTTCAGGCCAGCATTGCTTTGCGCACGCGCCTTCAGGGGCTTTTGCAAGCCCGGACACAAAGGCGGTGCTGCATCGGACGGCGTGGAGTTTTGCACCCTGGTTCACTGTACCGTTTGCAGGTCGGAAACCCCAGTGTCTTCCAAAAAGAATCCGTGCATCAGGGGCTTAACACGGCTGTTCATATCCTGCTGGACGTGAGCGGTAGCATGTCAGGCGCTCCCATCTATCTTGCCAAACAGGCCTGCTTTGCGGTGGCCAAGGCTCTGGAAAACATCCAGGGTGTGAATCCTGCGGTTACAGCCTTTCCGGCGTTGGCAGGCACCAGCTCTGTCTTCCCCGTCATGCGGCATGGGCAAAAGGTACCGGACTGTTTCAACATCAGTGCTTCCGGTGGTACGCCATTGGCCGAAGCCCTGTGGTGGGTTCTGCAAACCATGTTGCCTCTCAAGGAACAGCGTAAAATCATTTTGATTATCACCGACGGCGTACCTGATCGGCCCCAAGCCGCCGTAAAAACGCTGCATGTGGTTCAAAGTCTGGGCTTTGAGGTCTATGGAGTCGGCATCCAGAGCGACCACATCGCCCTACTCTTGCCGCAGACCAACCGGATCATCAATGACCTGCCTGACCTGGCTCCGGCCATGTTTGGGTTGCTGCAACAGGCGTTACTGAAAGGAGGGAAAAATGAGTAAAGCCGATTGCGGCCTTGATGCTACAACATGGCTGGTCATTGTCATTGCGGTGCTCAAAGCTGTAAAAACTATTTGGGATGAAGTGAAAGACTGAATACTATAAAACAGCGGTGGGAGTGGGATGAAATATTGCTCCCGCCGCTGACGTGATGTTCTACTTTACCGTTAAAACAGACATTTTTTCTATGCACTCTTTCGTTGTTTTTAGCCATCTTTTTAATGTTAAATTGTCTTTATCAGAAATAAATGGATTGTTAGATTTTTTAAAAATCCTAATATTATCAAGTTTAGAGTAGGTCTCTGTAAATCTAAAGTTTTTAACAGTAGTTTCAATGTTTTCTTCTGGGGAAGCCATAGTGTCATACATAAGGAGGCCGATACAGCGTGCCGCATTAGAGTTAGAGTGAAATTCATCTTGAACTAGACATTTACGCATACGGATGAATTCAGCCACCTTGCTCGTCGGCCTAGGCTCTCCATCAACGGTTTGTTCTACGGCAAAGCATGTCATCTCGTAATCAAGTTGAAAAAATTTTATCTTATTTTCAAAATTATCATCGTGATATTTATAACTAACCTGTGGATGAAAATCTTTGTTTTTCATTTCCTCTACGTAAGATTCTCCTCCTGTAAAGATACTGCCGCTGAAAAGCCTGTAAGTAGTCACGCGGGCTCTTTGTTCTTGGTTGTTGCAGAAAGGAAGAGGTGGCAGAGGCATCGAATTGTTTTTAATAAAAAAATTAATAATATCGACGGAAGTGCATATATTATCAATATCCCATAAATAATAACCAAATCTGATAGAAAAGACATATAACTTTATAGCTGCTTGAAACTCATCAACACTTAAATTCTCTAATGGAAAGGATGACTTTCCGTCATGAATCTTGCAAGCTACTGCATTAATTATGCATCTAAGTGTGTAGCTATCCTCCTCGATATAATTAGATAGGATATCTAGACTGTCTTTGCTATGAGAAATCCAATCACTATAATTTTTATGTATACACTTTGCGGTGTATACATATTTCCAATAATCGCCGGCGAGAAGATTGCGAACCTCAATCTCTTCTGAGATTTTAAATTTTTTGTTGTTCATCCTATAGTTCGCAACGTCCTCTTCTGGAATAGCTTCTAACACTTTTTTGAAGTTTTTAGGCATCTTTATTCTTTCCAGTAATTTTTGTAGAAGAACTATTCAAGATAGAATCTGCTACATTAGCAGCACGTTTCATAGCCTCATCCGCTAGATGGGCGTACCTCTGGGTCATTTGTGGGCTGGAGTGCGTCAACAATTTCTGTAGGGTATATAAGTCAACCTTCCCGCTGGATGCAAGAAATGACGCATAAGCATGACGCAACCCATGAAGAGGGCGAAAATCTTCTGGCAACCCTGCGTTTTTTTTAACCCTCCGCGCAATTCGGCGAAAATCTGTCCTTTGTTCTCCATTTTTTCCAGGAAAAACAAACACACTATTTGTACGGCTGATATTAAGCAAGATTGAGTGGGCAGCATCACTCATTGGAATGTACTCAGTCGTTCCTTTCTTGGCAGACTCGCCACGCAACGTGATAATTTTTCTTTCAAAGTCACAGTCGTCCCATCGCAGTGCGAGAAGTGCTCCTTTACGCATGCCAGTCACCATCGCCAGTCGGATTAATGCCGCTGCATCTTGATCGGGTTCCGCATCAAGAGCTTCAAGTAGTTTGCCTAATTGTTCCTCCGTAAGAGCTTCTGTTCGTTGCCCATCAACACGAATTGATTCAATTACGAGTCGCCCCGGTTGAAGCGGAGGGCAAAGGGCACGTTTGACCCCAAAGTTGATGATGGCTCGCAGTTGGGAAATTGCTCGTTGGATCGTACCTTCGGATTTACCAGCCTTGAGGCTTTCCGTTTTGAAAGTATCAATGTCAGCTGTTATGATTTCTTCTGGGATTTTTCCCCCAAAGCGTGAGCCAATGTGTGTGTTGTATCGACTGATGTCACGTTGACGGCCTTTGTGTTCAGGATGTGCTTCTTGATATGCCTCCCAAATTTTATCTAACGTCCAGCGGCTTTGCTGCGCCTGGCTGGCTTCGGCGTAGGCCTTTCTTTTTTCCGTATTGGGCTGATCCTTGCCACGCATTCTGTCCGCCCGTATCTGTGCTGCCTTTGCTTCCGTCATGCCGCGAGACGCTTTACCAACTGGTTCCTCTATAAGCTTTGCCTCGCGTCCACCCTGCCGGTACACAATGTAGTACGTACGTTCCTTATGGTCGGCATCAAGCCTAAAGTAGACCCCAGCATATTTTTGAGATTTTTCGCGTTTCGATTTTTTCATGGCTATCCTCGGCTGCGTGTTGGGAGACTTCCCTTCCCAACACCTTTCCCAACACACATTATGAAATGACGTAAAAATTGATGGTAGTCAATGCAACAGAAGTTTATAAAAATTCAATAATTATATTGACTAGAAAAAATTAGTAAAAAGTCATAGAAATACCATACGCGCCTTCGCAAGGCGGGGGTCGAGGGTTCAAATCCCTTCTTCTCCACCATTTTTTCAAGGGGTTGCCTGAGTACAGGTAACCCCTTCTTTTGTGCGTTGTTTTCAGCCGCGGCCTGACCGGCCGCCGGTTTTTCCGCGGTTGTCACAATGCTGAATCTTTTGCTAACGTGCTGAATACGCTGATGCGCTCATTGCTGCCATGTTTTCTGGAAACAGGTACAATTTTAGAGCAGTTTATCTGCGCGGTTAAACATCGGAGCGGGCGTCTTGGGAGCATTGAGAATAGATATTCTCAATGCGAAAATGCTCTAGAGCAGTTTACGAATGAAACGAGTCAACTGCTCTGCAAGGATTTTCCTGAAAATTCTTGCCACGAAATGCGAGCAGGCAGGCTTTTGCCTGCCGTAAGCAAGCATTTCAAGTGTTAAATGCTCTAATGAAAAATCAGATGAAAAGGATGTAGCCATGACCTGTCAACTTGTTACAGGGGGAGCGGGTTTCATCGGCTCGGCCTATGTGCTTCAGGCCCGCCGTGCGGGCATCCGCGTCATTAATCTCGACAAACTGACCTATGCGGGCAATCCCGCCAATCTGGCCGCGCTGACGGGGGACCCGGAACATGTCTTTGTGCGCGGCGATATCGGCAATGAGGAGCTGGTGGCCTTTTTGCTTGATACGCACCAGCCTGATGCCGTGGTCAATTTTGCCGCTGAAAGCCATGTGGACCGCTCCATCGTGGCTCCGGACGCCTTTGTCCGCACCAATGTACTCGGCACGGCAAGCCTGCTGCGTGTGGTCAAGGACTGGTGGCGCGGGCTTCCTCTTGAGCGGGTTGCGGATTTTCGCTTTCTGCATGTGTCTACAGATGAGGTTTACGGCGCGTTACAGCCTGGTGATCCGGCTTTTTCAGAAAGTACGCCCTACAGCCCCAACAGCCCGTATTCGGCATCCAAAGCGGCCAGCGACCACATGGTGCGCGCTTTTCACGAAACCTACGGGCTGCCCGTCCTGCTGACCAATTGCTCCAACAATTACGGGCCGCGTCAGTTCCCGGAAAAACTTATCCCTCTCATGATTCTCACCGCCCTTGAGCGCAAACCGCTGCCCGTGTATGGGCAAGGGGCCAATATCCGTGACTGGCTGCATGTGGAAGACCAT
Organism: Desulfovibrio sp. 1214_IL3152; assembly: GCF_036763055.1. NCBI lineage: Bacteria > Pseudomonadati > Thermodesulfobacteriota > Desulfovibrionia > Desulfovibrionales > Desulfovibrionaceae > Desulfovibrio > Desulfovibrio sp. 1214_IL3152. The sequence continues at coordinate 16,044 of NZ_JBAIYW010000013.1, forward strand.
TGCACGGCCATTGCCCGCGTGCTTGAGGCCGGGCAGGCCGGGCGCACCTACAATATCGGCGGCCATGCGGAGCGGACCAACCTTGAGGTGGTACATGCCGTATGCGCCATCCTTGATGACATGCATCCTTCCGCCCAGGGGCCGTATGCCGATCTGATCACCTTTGTGTCGGACAGGCCCGGTCATGATTTTCGTTATGCCATTGACTGCTCGCGCATTGAAAATGAACTGGGCTGGCGCCCCTCGCGCCGGTTTGACACGGGCTTGCGCGATACCGTGCGCTGGTATCTGGAAAACGGCGCCTGGGTAGACCTTGTGCGCAGCGGCGCCTATCTTGACTGGATGGACATCAATTACGGGCGGCGTGCCGCTGCCGATGGGGGGGAGTAAAACGTATGAGCCAATGGAAGGGCATTGTTCTTGCCGGAGGGTCCGGTTCACGTCTTTATCCCCTGACCCTGAGCGTGAGCAAGCAGCTCATGCCCATTTACGACAAACCCATGATCTATTATCCGCTGGCGACCCTGCTGATGGCCGGCATTCGCGATATCTGCCTTATTTCGACGCCCGAGCATCTTTCCCTGTATCAGACCTTGCTGCATGACGGCTCCCAGTGGGGCTGCTCCATCTGCTATGTGGAGCAGCCCCGTCCCGAGGGCCTGGCGCAAGCTTTTTTGCTGGCTGAAGAGCATATTGCCGGGCATAACACCTGCCTTGTGCTCGGGGACAACGTTTTTTTTGGCCACGGCATGCCCGATCTTACCCGCGAAGCCATGGCGCGCGACCGGGGAGCCACGGTTTTCGGCTATCATGTGCGCGACCCGCAACGTTATGGCGTGGTGGAATTTGACAGTGAGCGCCGCGTGGTGAGCATTGAGGAAAAGCCCCGGAATCCCAAATCCAATTTCGCGGTCACGGGCCTGTATTTTTATGACGCCGATGTGGTGGACATTGCCCGGTCTGTGCGGCCTTCGGCACGCGGAGAGCTTGAAATAACCGATGTGAACAATGCCTACCTGAAACGCGGCGACCTGCATGTGGAGCTTATGGGCCGGGGCATCGCCTGGCTGGATACGGGTACCCACGATTCCCTCATGGATGCCGGGGCCTTTGTGCAGGCGGTGGAAAAGCGTCAGGGACTCAAGGTGGCCTGCCTTGAAGAAATTGCCTGGCGCAACGGCTATATTTCTTCCGATGAGGTGCGCGCTCTGGCCCGGCCCATGGGCAAGACCGGTTACGGCCAGTATCTGCTTGACCTTGTGGATACGGGGATAGGGCAATGGAAGTAGCGGCAACGCCTCTGGCCGGGGTCATGCTCATAAAACCCAGAATATGGGGCGACAGCCGCGGCTATTTTGTAGAGACCTGGCAGCAGGAGCGGTACGCGGCAGCGGGCATTGACGGCCCTTTTGTGCAGGATAACCATTCCATGTCCACCTACGGCATACTGCGCGGTCTGCATTTTCAGAAAACCCGTCCCCAGGGCAAGCTTGTGAGCGTTTCTCTGGGCAGGGTTTTTGATGTGGCCGTGGATATCCGGCCCGGCTCACCCACCTTCGGCCAGTGGTATGGCGTGGAGCTGACGCAGGACAATCAGTGGCAGCTCTGGGTTCCGCCGGGCATGGCGCATGGCTTTGCGGTCACCAGTCAGGTGGCGCATTTTCATTATAAATGCACGGACTACTATTGCCCCGAAGACGAAGGGGGCATCCGCTGGAATGATCCTGACCTTGCTGTGGCCTGGCCCGTGGCGCAGCCCCTTCTGTCGGACAAGGACAAACGTACGCCTTTGTGGCGGGAGTTTCTGGCAGGAGCATAGCAGCGGCCTTTGCGTCAAGATTTCGGTATTGAACGGACGAGGCCCCGCTTTTGTCAGGTTCGCGTTGAAAGCGCCATTCCTGCCAAGAGCGGGTCTCGTGTTTTTTAGCGCAAAAACTGGAGCGCGTTTTGTTTTGAAGCGGCTCTGGCGGATGTGCGAAAAAGGGCTGCAGGTGCTGTCACAGGCTGCCCGCGTTGTTGAATGTGCACCGCTGGCGTCTTGTACGCCTCGCGAACGGAGTGCGCGGCGTTGAAACGCTCCAGGTTTGCACCTTTCCAATGGCGGCAGGCGTCTGTATGGGCTTTGGGGCATCGGGAGACGCTAGACAGTGTCGTCACGAGCGCCTTTCCCGGTATCTCTGCGTCGAACTTCGCCTTTTATTCCGGTCGAGTACCATAAGAGTACACTCCCTGCATAAAAGGCTCGTTCTCCTTGATATACCAAGCAAATTCATCTCGTGACGACTCTGTCTAGAGCAGATTAACTTTGAAAAAGGCGCATCCACGGCCAAGTGTATCTTGGCCTTGAGTCCTTTTTGTACGGCTCATTGCCTGATTGCCGCCAGCCGCACTCTATCAGAAAGGTCGTGTCGGACATGTGCGTACATAGGTTCTCCCATTGTGGCATGAAGAGACGTTACAAAATTATTTATAGTTTGACGACGCTATCCAAGCATAGTAGAAAAATTTACCCTGTTTTTAACTAGTAATCAGTATCATTATTATTGACAGTTGATCCAACATGGCTATTTAGCAAGTGTAAGCATGTGAGAACTTTCTGCTCTGCTTACGCAAGGTTGCCCAAGGCCTTGCCCAACAGCTTATTGCTCGGAATTTTTTCCTAAAGCCGAGCCCGACCGCTCGAAGGACTATGCGGTTTGGACGCGGAACAGGCCAAGTCAGGCCAGTTCCGTCTCTCAGAGACACTACGCAGCTGCGAGGCGGCTTATACGGCAGTGAACGCTATATATCCGAAGGTTCGCGCACAGCACGCCATGTTGCCACGACAACATGTCATGCTCCGCGCAATCATCAGGAAAGATTCCTCATTACCGTGAACCGTCGCCCGCCCCGAATATTTCAGATCGTACCGCTTGCTAAACATAGCTTTACGGTATGTAGGAGAATGTTATGAACACCATCATGCTTGCTCACCCCAAGGCTGGACAGCACACCTCGGTCAAGGCCATTCCCGGCAGCAGACTCAGCATGGATTTCGTGCTTGAAGATGTTACTGTTGAACGCCATGGCGAAGACCTCGTTTTCGTTTTTGACGATGGTTCGAGCTTACTTATAGAAGATTTTTACGTGGACTTCACCGGCGAAAACCTGCCGGAGTTTGAAGTTGGCGGCCAGATCGTCTCTGGCGCGGATTTTTTGCGACTATGGGACCTGACCTTGCTCCGGCCGCTGGTCCCGAGGCCACCCGCAGCGCCCGCTACAGCGAAATGGGCAATGCCGATCTGGCCTCGGGCATAGACCATCTGGATGGCCTGGACATGAGCATTCCCGGTTCCGCCGTCAGTATGGAAGGCCAATTGGCTGCGCCCCTCATGAATCTTGGCGCAGGCAACTACTCCGGCCCCGGTTCCGAGGAAGGTCCCACTGTGCCGCCCATTGAACAAAGCTTTGTGGCCGATGTTCGCGCGGTCATGTACAATACTGGCCCCAACAGTGCCGACCATGTTGTGACCACGCCCATCTTTTTCAAGAATGCCGATGGTTCCGTGCTAAACCTTGCGGGTGCGCCTGCGGGCTCCTATGCTGTCTCCTGGTCTTTCCCGGCTGATTGGGACAGCAGCTGGCTTGCCGATCCGGTGATGGAAAACGGCCAATTGATTTTCAAGCTCAGCCCCGAAGGCCTGCAAATGCTGCAGCAGACAGGCGATGATTCCTTCTTGCGCGGCTTTGTAACTGTAACCGTAACTATGAACGGCCAAACTTCGGAATACAAGGTCGAAGTAGTGGGTACGCAGGGTACTTATTTCAATTCGGCTGACTATGACGAACAATATGGCGCGGTTTCCGGCCTCGGCACGGATTATATCGGTGAATACCATCAAGGCTCCGGCCAGAACGGCAGCTACCATATCACTTCGTCCTCCAAGAATAACGATATTGTGCTGAACGACAGCCTCATTGGCGGCAGTTACGTCCACGCCAGCGGCAACCCGTCTGACATGGGGCACGACTTTAATACCGTTCTCATGAACAAGGGCGTGATCAACACTGGCGGTGCGACTGCCGTCACATCCTACGACGGCACCCTGCGCGTGCATGAGGGTATAAGCGCTGAAGGTAGCGCTGCGTCCAATTCCATAGATATGGGCAAGGGGCAGATCCACGTCAGCAACGACTCCGGGCATGGCGTATCGGCCAGCCAGGGCGTCAACACCATTTCCGGCAACCAGATTCTTGTTGAAGGCAACGGAACCGGTGTCTACGCTGAAAGCGGCGGTCAGAACAGCATAATTAACACTGGCGGCAAGACGCTTGTCATCACCGGTGAAGATGAAGGTGTGTATGCATACGGCGCAGGATCTTCCAACCACATCTCCAACCAGCAGGGCACTGTAGATATTACAGGCCAAACCCTTGAGGGGTTGGCTGCCACCAGCAACGGCGCCAACTATGTCTTCGGCAAGGACGTGAACATCACAGGCGCCTCAGGCCAGGCCGTTCCCGGCGGCGGCACGGCCGGCGCGGCGGGCATCTTCGCTTCCGGCGGCAGCAGCAATGAAGTCACCGCCATCAACGGCGACGTGACCGTCAAGGGACACAAGGGGCTGGAGGCCGTTAGCGGCGGCAGCAATGACGTGTCCGTGGAAGGTCAGGGCAACATCACCGTGGAGGGCGAGCTCTTCGGTGCCGGAGCCCTCAACCAGAGTTCCAACAATACGCTCACAGCCGAACAAGGCACGGTTACCGTCACCGCCAGCAACGGCAGCGCCCTGCTGGCCGCTGACGGCAGCAATGAAGTGACCGGCAGGAATGTGGACATCTCCGGCTCCGCCTCAGGCCTCAACGCCAGCGGCGTAGGCAGCAATACCGTCACGGGTACAGGCGGCAGCATCACCATCAAGGGCGATTCCTCCGCCGTTTTCGCAGGCAATAACACCGGCAATACCAGCAGTGACGTGCATGTGGGCAACAAGATTATTGGCGAAGGCGACACCGCCATCACCATCGAAGGCGGCACGACCGGCATGAACGCAACAGGCGGGGGCCGCAACGAAGTGTCCGGCACGGGCAGCAACGTCGTCACCGTCACCGGCTGGTTAGACGGCATGTCCGCTAATGGCTCACTTTCCGCCAACAGCATTTTGGCTGATGAAGGCACGGTGAACGTCACCGGGCAGTTCGGTGAAGGTCTTGCCGCCGTAAGCGGCGGAGCCAACTATATCATCGGCAAGGATATCAACATTGCATCCGGTGTTGCAGACAGTGAGAACGGCCAGTTCGAAAGCTTCGGAGCCGGGCTGTTCGCCACCAAGGCCGGCATCAACGAAGTCACCGCCATCAACGGCGATGTTGAGATAAAGGGTCTGAGGGGTATGGAGGCCTTGAACGCCGGCAGCAACGATGTGTCTGTGGAAGGACAGGGCAACATCACGGTTACGGGCCAGCAGTTCGGCGTCGGAGCCCTCAACCAGAGTTCCAACAATACGCTCACCGCCGAACAAGGCGCGATTACCGTCACCGCCAGCGACGGCGAGGCCCTGCTGGCCGCTGACGGCAGCAATGAAGTGACCGGCAGGAATGTGGACATCTCCGGCTCCACCTCAGGCCTCAACGCCAGCGGCGTGG
>NZ_JBAIYW010000126.1:0-1090 GCF_036763055.1 Desulfovibrio sp. 1214_IL3152
GGTTACGCCCGGCGCGCTTGGCCCCATACAGGGCCTTGTCCGCCCGGTGCAGAACCCGCAGGGCGTCTTCATGCTTTTCATATTCGCTGCAGCCGAGGCTGACGGTTACGGGCTGGCCGTCAGGCCCGCGTACGGCGCCGGAAACAGCCCTGCGAATCCTTTCCGCAGCCTGCTCAGCCTGTTCCAGAAGGCTGCCCGGCATCAGCACCACAAATTCCTCGCCGCCGTAGCGGCATACCGTGTCCATTTCACGCATGCAGCCCCGAGCAACCTGCGCCACGTCTTTCAGCACACTGTCGCCCACAAGGTGGCCGAAACTGTCGTTGATCTGCTTGAAATGGTCCACATCCATCATGATGCAGCAAAAAAGTTTTTTTTCCAGCCGGGTGTATTTTTCCAGCACCATGTCGAGATATTTTCGGGTATACAGACCGGTAAGCGCGTCTGTCAGGCTGCTCTCGTCAGCCTGCCTGACCCTGTTAATCATTGAATCAAGCTGGTTGCGCAACGTGCCTATGGTGTGGCTCTGTTCCGCAATATCCACAATAACACCCAAAAGGCCACACACGCCGCTTTCGTCTTTAAAGCCGCTGCTCCAGTACAGGCAGGTGTGCTCATTGCCGTCCGCAAACGTATAGTCGACCACGTGGTGACTCACCTCTTGCTGAAGAACCATCTCTCCGTCTTCAGCCTGGTACTTTTCCCTGTCTTTTTTGGGCAGGTACTCAAGATCCAGAACGGTTTTGCCCAGCACGCCCTTTCTGTCCACGCCAAACATTTTTTCATACGCCCTGTTGATGAACGTAAAACGCAGGTCGGCATCTTTGATAAAGACGGCATTGGGCAGAACGTCCAGAACGGTCATCAATGTGGCAAAGCTGAGGCTGCTCATAATTTTACACGGCCCATCATGCGCGGCATGGCCCAAAGGCCCGCAGCCGCAGCAATGGCGTTAACAGGTGACAAGAACCAGTCTGTGGTTTTTCCAGACTGTAAACGACATGGCTTTCGCTTTCCACTGTAAAAAAGCCGTCGAGCCGGATGCCGCGCGGCACAAAGCCGTGGCACGGCACGCACCCGCCATGCGGGA
>NZ_JBAIYW010000453.1:0-1090 GCF_036763055.1 Desulfovibrio sp. 1214_IL3152
CGCCGGGGCGGCTGTGCTTTGTGCGGCCTGGCTGCCCGGCGTTTTGCCGTTGTTCTTTTTTCGCTTTTTCCGCAGCGGGTGCTGCCGGGCCTTGCGGCGGCGCTTTTGTGCGTTCTTGCCGCGTCCGGGTATGCGCGTGCCGACAACTGGCAGGCTTCATTGTATAACGAAGGCCTGCCTTCCCATCTGGTGGCTGTGGACAAAAACCGCCAGACCTTCATGTTTTTTGAGAAAAAAAGTCCTCTCAAGCTCCGCTATACCTATCCCTGCACCACCGGGCAACTGACCGGCGACAAAAAGGTGCTCAATGACCTTCGCACGCCCGAAGGCGTCTATTTTGTGGAATACAAGATCGCCAGCGGGCTGGATTTCAAGGAATATGGCGGCATAGCCTACACGCTCAACTACCCCAATCCTGTGGACAAGCTGCGCGGCAAGACCGGCCACGGCATTTGGATACACAGCAAGGGACTGGGCATTGAACCGCTTTCAACACGGGGCTGTGTGGCGATCGGTCTGAAAGAAATTGACGAGGTCGGCCCGAGTCTTGTACCCGGAACTCCCGTGGTGCTGGCGGAGCGTCTGGACGAAACGTCTGTTCCGCAGCCGGATAACGGCACGGCCCGCGAACTGCGGCGGCTCATGCAGGCGTGGAGCAATGCCTGGGCGGCGCGCTCGTCCAGGATGTTCGATTTTTATGATGGCGACGCTTACAGCAAGGCCATGCCTGAAAGCTTCGCGGCCTTCAGGATGAACAAAGAACGCCTGTTCAAAATCCTCAGCTTTATCAAAATTTACAACCGTAAAATTCATGTACTTGAAGGGCCGGGCTATTGGGTCACCTGGTCTGAACAGTTTTATGCCGCGTCCAACCTTTCCACTGAAGGTGTCCGCCGCCTGTACTGGCAGCGGGGCAGCGACAAAAAGTTCCGCATTGTCGGTATGGAATGGGCGCCCCGTGACCTTGGCATGCGGGCCGCTTACCAGAAGGGCCAGCTTGTGGCCGAAGCGCCTTTGCAGATGGCTTCGGACGCTGACTCCGAAGCGCCGCAGCCGCCGCGCCTGGATATGCCTGAAAGCGCCGCTGACG
>NZ_JBAIYW010000278.1:0-1085 GCF_036763055.1 Desulfovibrio sp. 1214_IL3152
TAACCGGGCCGCGTCGCTGCCGGGCATGACCCTGTATTTGCAGCCGGTGCAGGACCTGACCATTGAAGACCGTGTTTCGCGCAGCCAGTATCAGTTGACGGTGGAAGCTCTGGACAGGGCGCAGCTGGACACCTGGGCGCGGCGCATGGTTGAAGCCCTCAGGCAGCAGCCCCAACTGGAGCTTGTGACCAGCGACTATCAGGCTCCGGGCCGCATGGCCTGGCTCAACATCAACCGTGACGCCGCCGGGCGGCTCGGCATCAGCATGGCGGATATAGACAACGCCCTGTATGACGCCCTGGGCCAGCGGCTCATTTCCACCATTTTTACACAAACCAACCAGTACAAGGTTGTGCTTGAGGTGGCCCCGCGTTTTCGTCAGGGACCGGGCGATATAGAAAATATTTACGTCAAGGGCGGCGACGGCAAACCCGTGCCGCTGACGAGCATCGCAACCATTGAGGAGCGGCCCACGCAGCTCTCCATCGCGCGGCAGGGGCAGTTTCCCGTAGCCACCATTGCATTCAATGTGGCGCAGGATTCCTCGCTGGGCGCGGCGGTGGCCGCGGTGAACAGCACGTTCGAGCGCCTTGAGCTTCCGGATTCGCTGCGCATCCAGTTTCAGGGGGCAGCACAGGCTTTCATGGCGTCCACCAACAATCAGGTGTGGCTCATACTGGCGGCCATCGTGACCATGTATATTGTTCTGGGCGTGCTGTATGAAAGCTATATCCACCCGGTAACCATCCTTTCCACCCTGCCCTCGGCCGGAGTGGGAGCCTTGCTGGCCCTGATGCTGGCCGATATGGAACTTGGGGTCGTGGGCATTATCGGCATTATCCTGCTTATCGGCATTGTCAAAAAGAATGCCATCATGATGATCGACTTTGCGCTGGATGCCGAGCGCAATGAAGGCAAGGAGCCTCTGGCGGCCATACGTCAGGCGTGTCTGCTGCGTTTGCGGCCCATTCTCATGACCACGATGGCAGCCCTGCTCGGTGCGCTGCCCCTTATGCTGGGCTGGGGCATGGGCGCAGAATTGCGGCGGCCCCTGGGCGTAACAATGGTGGGCGGCCTGATCGTCA
>NZ_JBAIYW010000503.1:0-1080 GCF_036763055.1 Desulfovibrio sp. 1214_IL3152
GTGCGCTGCCATGTCCGCTCAGGCATGTCTGCTCAGGCGTGTCTGTGCAGGCCGGCCCGGCGGTGGCGTGAGCCGCATGACCGGATATGCAGGATGCAGGCGGTCAGCTTTTGCTGAAGGCCGTGAGCCGGGCCAGAATGTCATCCAGAAAATGGGCGAAGTTTTCCACGGCGGCGGCATCGTGACCGGCGGCGGCTTCGGCCACCACGTTATCAAGACGGCTGTGGTAATACATGTGGCTTGCGTGCGCGGTTTTGCCCTTGTCCGTAAGGTAGACGTTGAGTCTGGTCATTTTGAGAGGATCTTTTTCCTTGCGTATAAGGCCCTTGCGCTCAAGCTTGCGCAGCATTTCAGAAACGCTGCCCTTGGTGATGCCCAGTTTTTGGGCCAGCCCGCCCACGTGTATGCCCTCGGCATTGTGGATGGTCATGATCATCTGGATTTCGCCCAGATGAATAGGCACATCCGTGCCGAAGTTGCGGCATTGGCGCTCCAGCGCGTAAAAGCGGGTCACCAGCGAGAGCAGGGTAAAACAGATATGATTGTTGCGCAGCCGCTGGATAGCCGGATCAGCCAGGTCGTTAAGAACGGCCTCGTGAATGCGCAGTTCCACTTCTGTTTTTCTGGGGATTTTGTCATGCATGGATGTCGTGTATGGCAGCCATACGTTATTGTCAAGGCAAGGCCCGCGCCGCTGTCCGCTCTTGCGGCCCGGCGCGTGCTGGCTTAGTATGCCTGTGCCTGCGGCCTGCGCCGTGCGGTATGCAAGCCTGAGGTCAGCATGAAGAAAGAAGTCGTCTGCCCGCATTGCGGCAAGCCCTATTCCTGTTTTCGCAATCCTGCGCCCACTGCCGATGTGGTCATTTACGAACCGGGCAGGGGAGTGGTTATTATTCGTCGCAAGCACGCCCCGCTGGGTTTTGCCCTGCCAGGAGGCTTTATTGACGAGGGCGAGCAGGCCGAGGCCGCCGCCGTGCGCGAAATGCGCGAAGAAACCGGGCTGGATGTGGAACTGACGGGCCTTCTTGGCGTATACTCGCGCCCCAAGCGCGACCCGCGCCAGCATACGCTTACGGTGGT
>NZ_JBAIYW010000459.1:0-1078 GCF_036763055.1 Desulfovibrio sp. 1214_IL3152
TGTTGAGCCGCCGCAGCAGCGGGGCCATGTCGGGCAGGGCCACCATGCCGGCCGCCGGTTTGCCGTTGTGGAAAAAGAGCACGAAAAAATCCGTGTCCAGCACGGCCTTGAGTTCTTTGACGTGCTGTTCGGCCTCGGCGTCCGACAAGGGTGAGAAACCCCAGTTCTGCGCCCACGACTCCTTATACAGGGTGAACATGTCGCGGATATCTTGGGTCAGCGTAGCCTTGCCGGAGGTGCGGCAGGTGAAATGCCCCTCTTTTTTGAGGCGGGTCACTTCTTCGTGGAGCCATTCTGGCGGCGAGAAACGTTCCTTTTCAATAAGATAGGCAAAAAGGTCCTGTTCTTTGCGCAGATGCCAGCTTTCGAGCAGCTCCGCATAGTACGGCGGGTTCCAGGGCATCATGATGGTGGGGGCAAGTTCAAAGCCGTTCACCAGCAGGCCGCAGGTGTAGTTTGCGGACGGGTTCAGCGGCCCGCGCATGAAGGTCATCCCCTGGGCTGCCAGCCAGTTTCTGGCGGCGTCCAGCAGGGCGTGGGCGGCTTCGCGGTCGTTTTCGCATTCAAAAAAACCGAAGGCTCCGCAGGTTTCGCCCGCGTAGGCATTATATTTATCGTCAATAATGGCGGCAATGCGTCCTACGGGCCGCCCGTCACGCAGGGCCAGAAAAAGTCTGCGCCGGGCGTTTTCCCAAAAGGGATGCTGCCCTGGCGTGAGCAGTTCGCGCTCCTGACTCTTGATGGGCGGCGTCCACAAGGGGCTTTGGGCGTAAATGCTCCACGGCAGATCCAGAAACTGGCCTGTTTCCGCTTCGGTGCGGGCGGTAATGACGGCAAGTCCCATAAATCAGTCCAGTAGCAGGCTGCCGCGCAGCTCTTCCAGCGAGGCGATGCCCAGACGTTCGCACGCTTCGGGCAGTTGCTGCACAAGATCAAAGACGCAGTCGGGCCGCATGAAGCTCGCTGTGCCGATCTGAACCGCGTGCGCGCCCGCCAGGATGAATTCCAGCACGTCTTCCACGCAGCTGATGCCGCCCACGCCGATCACGGGAATCTTGACCGCGCGGGCCACCTGCCA
>NZ_JBAIYW010000498.1:0-1064 GCF_036763055.1 Desulfovibrio sp. 1214_IL3152
TGGCGAGCGCGAAGTGGTGCAGCTCGGATCCGGCCGCACGCTTATTTTGCAGCCCGATGCCACGGTTCCCTATGTGGCTGTGGATATGATGCTGCCGGGCGGCAACGCTCTGCTCAAGCCAGAACAGCAAGGTCTTGCGGGGCTTACGGCCCGCGCTCTTACCTCGGGTATCGGCAAGCTGGACGCCCAGGGCGTGGAACGCTTCTTTTCCGACCGCGCGGCGGCCATAGATGCCAGTGCCGGGCTGCAAAGCTTTACCGTGTCCATCACCGGTCCGGCGCGCTTCAATGCGGACTATTTCGTCATGCTGGGCGAAGCGTTGCGCAGTCCCAGATTTGAGGAAAAGGAAATTCGCCGCGAGGCGGACAATATGAAAGCCGCCATACGGCAGCGTGCCGACAGGCCCTCAAGCTATCTTTTTTCCAAGCTCAACGGCTTTCTGTTCCCCGGCGGTCAGCCCTACGGCTACGATAGTCTGGGCAATGCGGAAAATCTGGATCGTTTCGGAAGCAAGGAAGTGCGTGCCTTCTGGCAGGAGCAGATGGGACAGCCCTGGGTGCTTTCCATAGCAGGAGATTTTGACCGTGAGGCCGTATTGGCCTTTGCCCGGTCACTGCCTGCTCCCCGCACCGACATCCCCGCGCCGGGCGCTCCGGTATGGGGGAGAGATAAAAAACTCGACCTGCACCTTCCCGGCCGCAATCAGGCCCATGTGCTTCAGGTTTTCAAGGCTGTGCCGCCCACCCATGAGGATGCCCCGGCCCTGATGCTGCTTCAGGCGGTGCTTTCCGGCCAGAGTGGCCTTCTGTTCAGTCAGTTGAGAGATGTGGAAGGTCTGGGGTACACGGTAACGGCCTTTTATCGCAGTATGCCCGAAGCGGGCATGATGGCCTTCTACATCGGCACGACTCCGGACAAGGTAGAGCAGGCCCAAAAAGGCTTTGGCAAGATCATTGCCGACATCAAGGCAAAGCCCCTGTCGGCCGCGCAACTGGAGGCCGGGGCAAATCGTCTGCTCGGCGCATACTTCCGCGAGCGGCAAAGCCTGGGCGCACGGGCTGCGG
>NZ_JBAIYW010000104.1:0-1063 GCF_036763055.1 Desulfovibrio sp. 1214_IL3152
GCAGCCCCGCACCGGGCCGGTGCGAAGCGGCCCCCCCCGTGGGCAGGTTTTGCGCGATCCGGGAATGCCACTCATTTTTATCATCTGGCGTAACGGTGCGCGTCCGGCTTGCAATCACCTCTTCAGACAATGTTGTATGTCGTTTCCATATGTTTTTACTGTTCCACATAGGTTGTATTCCTGTATTGGCGTGCTGCCGCAAAAAGACGTCTGCTTTCCGGGCAGCCTCCGGTCCCGTTCAAGGAGCCGTTTTTTCCGACGCTCTTCCAAAAGGCAGGCTAGAGCAATTCAACTTTTAAATTGCTCTGACGGCTGCGTGAGCAGACGTTCGCTACGGAGGCGTAAGCGCAGTTTATCTGCGCTGTTAAACGCCGAAGTGAGCGTGCCTTAAACTTTGAGAATGTATATTCTCAAAGTTAATCTGCTCTAAGCGTGCCATGACGGGAAGCGCAAGATGCGTGTTTCGTCATTGACCGCCACGGCCGGGGACAAGGTTACATTGCAATCCCCAGACACATCCGCCCGGGAGACGGCACGAACAGATGCCCGCCATAAAGGCGCAAACGCAGGTTATCCGCGCGGTTGAGCGTCGTAGTGAACGCCGTAAAAACTTTGGGGAAATAGATCCGCAAAGTTGAAATACTCTACGTCGCAGAATTCAGGCTGCTGAAAATTTTCTCGTGGGCGCTCACCATGGCCGTAAAGGAAAAATCCTGTTCAACCCGCCGCCTCCCGGCCAATCCCATGCCGTCGCACAAGGCACTGTCATCGAGCAGGCGGCAACAGTGCCGCGCCATGCTTTCCGCGTCTGCCGCAGGGGAAAGCAGCCCGCTGACCTCCTGCTCCACAAGGCGGGGAATGCCCCCGACGCCAGTGGCGACAACGGGCAGGCCGCAAGCCATTGCCTCAAGGATTACATTGGGTTGCCCTTCACGTACGGACGACAGGGCAAAAATACGCGCTGCCGCGTAATGCTCGCGCATATCAAGGCCTCCCGGCACAAAATCCACGCGGCTGCCCGCCGCATGCGCCGCAGCCCACTGCTTGAGCACGGCCTCTTCCA
>NZ_JBAIYW010000470.1:0-21578 GCF_036763055.1 Desulfovibrio sp. 1214_IL3152
GGCGGCGGAAGCGGTCATTGCCGCGCCGCTGGAAACGTGCGAGCCGTTGATGATGCCCGCGCACACGTCCGGCAGAGATTTGACCAGGGCCAGCAGCACGACAGACGCGCCGATCACCACAAAGATGTCCTGAAGCTCCGCCGTAGATGTGGAAAAGCCTTCAATAAAGGCAATGCCCACGCCCAGGACGAGCTGCATCACGAAGAGTTTGAAGGCCACGGCCAGCACATAGCGAATGGCGTTGACGGCGTAATCCTTGAGAAAGGAGCTGCCGCCAAAGGCCACCAGAATCAGCGCCGCCGCCATGGCAACCATGGCTTCGCATTTGATGAAGACCACCTGCGCGGAAATGAGCGCGAAACACACGATGATCACCAGCGCAGCGATGAGCAGCGCAATGGAGTTGCCCGGCGACCAGATGGAGAGTTTGTCCAGCACCAGTTTCACAAGCTGCATGCCAGTAAGAAACGGCGATTCCGAGGAATACCCGCCCGGTGTCAGCTCCCTGCCGATGCTGCCGAGCCCGTTGATCAGGTTCCAGGCCCATTCATGGTAGTAGTTGATGACGGCCATGAAGAACCCGGCCATGAGCAGGAGCATGACGAACTGTTTGAAGATGTCAGGAATTTGGTCGCGGTTGAGCGCCGCCTTGATGCCCAGAAAACACACTTCCAGAGTTACCAGCCAGCGGAACACAATCAGGGCGTAGCGCTTGAGCGTCGGCTCCCAGGTACTTGTTTTGTTGTAGAATTCCCGCACCAGCTTGGACACGAAATCTTCGTCAGCGGCAAAGGCCTGCTCCGGGAGAAGCAGGAGAGCCAGAACCGGGAGGCACAGCACGGCCAGAAAAAGAAGGTTCTTTTTCATGGCAGCCGCCTAAAAAGGATCGGGCTTGGCTTTGGCCTTGCCGATCCGATCTGTTTTGATAGTTTCGCGCCAGGCTTCCTCGGACATCTGGCTTTCTTTTTCCGACTTCATCTGGCTGGCAAGCTGCGACTGCACCTGTGTGGCCATGAGTTCCCGCAGTTGGCGGGCCTCCTGCACCTGAAGCGCGGAAAGCTGATTCCCCGCCATAATGGCTTTTTGCTGGCCGTCCGGCGTGGAAAGCAGCTCGTCAATATAGCGCTGGAATTTCTCAGGATTTCGTTGCAAATCGTCAAGTTGCTGGCCGGAGAGCTGGAAGGTGGCCTGGGAGGCCTGATCCACAGACTCCGCCCATTTGTCCCATTCCTGGCGGTAAATGCGGTTGGCTTCTTCCACCTGCTCCGGGCTGGCTCCGGCCAGAGAGCCGAAGAGCGTCTGCTCCGGGAACAGCGTTGTAAAAATCTCGCCAAGGGCAACAATGTCACCGCGTTGCGTTTTGAGTGTACTGGAGAGGTGCGCCAGGCGCGTCAGGCTGTTTTTCAGCTCATTGACCAGGTTGGCCGGGAGTTTGGCCGTGTTCTGGAGCATGTTTTCGTACTGCTCAATGTTCTGCCGCACCATGTTGATCTGCTGGCGCGTCTGCTCCACGGCTTCTTGGTATTGCTTGAGGGCGTTGGAAAGTTGCTCCACATTGGTTATGCGATCCAGGAGTTGAATCAGGTTGGTACTGCAATTGGTGCAGGTGACAGTGAACGCATGGGCGGGCGTGGCGAACATAACCAGCACGGCCAGGCTCAAAAGGTATTTTTTCATACGGGTATTCCTATTAAGAGCCGGGAGGCCGAAGCCTCCCGGCGTTCGGGTTACGCAGCGCCGCGCTCGCGCAGCCAGGCTTCCTGCCAGGCGTCCGGGCCATGTTCCACGGCCAGTTCACGAATGCGGGCAATGCTTTCCTTGTCAGACGCGCCCACAAAGGCCAGCGCCTTGGGTCGCAAGGCGAGCTGTACCTTTCGCCGCCCCTGCGGACTGACAATGTAGTAGTCCTGCTTGGGAGTGCTGGTTTTCAGGATGTTGATCTGTTTGTCGTTAAGGCCCATGCCCGTGTAGAGTTCCTTTTGCCCGGACTCTTCGGCGCTGCCGTTGGGCAAAAAGATTTTCGTCGGGCAGGACTCGGTGAGTACGTCCAGAATGCCGGAGTTTTTGGCGTCGGAAAGGCTTTGCGTGGCCAGAATCACCGCGCAGTTGGCTTTACGCATGACCTTCAGCCATTCCCGAATCTTGGCCCGGAACACCGGGTGCCCCAGCATAATCCAGGCTTCATCCAGCACCAGGATCGTGGGCGATCCGTCCAGCGCCTTTTCAATGCGCCGGAACAGATATGTCAGCACCGGCACCAGGTTTTTGTCGCCCAGGATCATCAGGTCTTCGATTTCAAAGACCATGAAGCGGGAGAGGTTCAGGTTGTCCGTGTCGGCGTCCAGCAACCGCCCCATGGCCCCCTGCACTGTGTAATGTTGGATCGCCTCCTTGATCTCTCTGTCCTGCACCACATGGTAGAAACTGGTCAGGGAGCGCAGATGCGACGGGTTTGCGGCCAGTGTTTGCATGGCCGTATGAATGGCGTTGCGGTGGCTGGGCATGACCGTGAACTGCTGCAAGTCCATGAGGGACGCGATCCATTCCTCCGCCCAGGCGCGTTCCTCTTCCGAGTCGATGCGCTGGAGCGGCGCGAAAGCCAGCTTGTCCGCATTACCGATATTGTAGTGATCGCCGCCCGCGCCGAAGCAGAGCGGAAACAGGCTCATGCCCTTGTCAAAGGCGAAGATGCGGGCGTTTTCGTAGCAGCGGAATTGCGCCGCGATGAAGGCCAGCAAAGTGGATTTGCCCGCGCCGGTAGGCCCGAAAATGAGCGTATGCCCCAAGTCTCCGGCGTGGATGTTGAACCAGAACGGCGTGGAATTGTCCGTCATCAGCACGGCCAGCGGCCTGGAGTTGGGCGGGTAAAACGGGCAGGGATTGACCGGAGAGCCTGTCCATACCGAAGAAAGTGGCAGGAGATCCGCCATATTTAGCGTGTTGACCATGGGACGCCGCAAATTGGCGTAGCTGTTGGCCGGGTGCGTACCGAGCCAGGCCTCCAGGGCGTTCACAGACTCGATACGGCAGCCGAAACCCAGCGTCTGCACCGTGCGGCGCAAGTCCCTGGCCCAATCCTGCAAGCGTTCCGGGTCTTCGTGCATCAGGACAATGCACGAAGTCAGGTAGCCCGCGCTGACGTAACCGCCTTGCACTTCCGTGAGCGCATTTTCCGCGTCCTCTGCCATGAGCAGCGCATCGCGGTTGGCGCGGGCGTTGGGGTTGTTGAAGAACTGATCCAGGAAGCGGTAAACCTGTTGCCGCCAGCCCTTGCGGTAGGAATTGATTTCCTTGGCCGCGTCATACTGATCCAGACAAATGAAGCGGCTGGAGAAACGGTACTCCAGGGCCAGGGCGTCCAGATCCCGGAGCATGGCCGGGTAGGACTCCTGCGGCAGCCCGTCCAGCGACAAGACCGTGAGATACTGCTCACCCAGGCGCGGCATGATGCCGCCCACCAGGTTTTCGCTCCCCAAGAGCGCATCCAGGTACATGGGCGTTTTGGGCACCCGCATGGGCTGGAGTTCCCCGGAAACGCAATGCTGAATGTGCGAGAGCAGATCCGACTGGAGCCAATCCTCACCGTCACTGTCGGGTATGGAATATTCCAGCAGCCGATCCATATAGAGGACGGCGGAGAGCGCGTCTTCCAGTTCTTCTAGCATGTTCTGGAAGTAGACCAGCGCCTTTTCCAAAGCGCCTGCCGTGGCCACGCCCGCCTGAGCTTTCCCTGCGAGCTTGGCGGCCTGGAAGTTCGGTTTATAGGTGACGGTCATAATGGCGCTGGTGCTGAAACAACGGTTGCCGCTGAAAAACTCTCGCCGTTCATCATCAATGATCTGCGTCACCGGATCGGGGAAATGCCCTTTCTCCGGCGCGGGGTAAGCCTTGTGCGAACTGCGAATGGCATCCATGTGCAGCATCCAGCCGCTTCCAAGGAGCTTCACAGCGTTGTTGAAGCGACTGGAAACGTCCGCCACCGCGTTTTCCGTGGAACTGGCCGTATCCTGGCCGCGCACTTCCCAGCCCGCCATGAACGAGCCGTCCTTGTTCAGGATCACGCCGGGCTCCACCAGCCCGGCATAGGGCAGCAGATCCGGCAGGCCTTTGGTTTTGGTGCGGTAGTCGATGAGCTTCAGCATTTGAAACCCCCGACTGCCCGCCACCGGCCAGACCTCGCCGGGTAGAATTCTTGTTGCTTGACGTGCCGCAGCCACACCCGGCTCATAATCGGATCAGCCTTGGCCATACGCCGGAGCGCAAAAACCGACAGAACCCAAAAGCCAATGGCCGACACAATGGAAACCGCCGTGAGCCCGCCCACGCCCACCAGGAGCGCGATCAGGGCGCTGGTCATAACCAGTTCCCGTTCCGCGCCGAGCACATGGGCATGTCGGTGCAGGGATTGGTGAATGGGGAGGAATCGCCTCATATCACCGCCCCGGAGAAGGAAAACACCGAGTTCACGATGCTGGCGGCAAAGGCGATGAAGGAAATCCCGAAGACCACGGAAAGCAGCAGCTTGAAACCGCCGCTGATATCATCTTTGTTCATAATAAAGATGACGCCGCAGAGGGCCATGGCCACAATGGAGATCCATTTACCAGCCGGGCCGGTAATGGTGTTCACCACCCGCTCCAGCGGGCTGGAAAACTCGGTGATGCCGCCGGATGCAGCGGCAATATCGGGAAAGCAGAGGCAGAGAGCCATCAGGCCGAGAACGGCCAGCGGCTTCAGGAGGGACTTAGCGTTGGGAGGAAGGGTTTTCGCGTTCATAACGATCTCCATTATGGAGGCCGTCATGCGGCGCGAGGTTGGGGCACGAGGCCCGCAGGTGTAAGCGGGTTTTGCAGCGCGGGCATTGAAGCTCGATTTCTCCGGCTTCAAGCTGGCCACGCGCCAGCAGGCGGTTGCAGTGACCGCAACGGTATTCCGGCGCGGTTTTCACGGGCGCTTTCATGCGGCCTCACCGTCCTTATGCGGCGTCCGCCGTGTAGAGCGTTTCCGTTTCATAAAAGTCCTCCTTATGGTTGAATTTGTTGACTTTGACGATGCTGGAAATACGCCGCCGATTGTCCGGCGTCTTTTCCATATACACAGCCAGATCCACAGCCCGCCCGATGAGCTTTTGCTTGGGGCCGAGTCCGGCTTCTTCCACCAGTTCTTCCAGGCGCGGCAAGGCTTCCTCCGCGCTGTCCGCGTGAAAGGTGCTGACTCCGCCCGGATGCCCGGTGTTCCAGAGCTTCAGCATCTCCAGGGCTGCGGAGTCCCGCACTTCGCCCACCAATATTCGCTTGGGAGCGTAACGCATGCTGACCTTGGCCAGCTTGCGCATGTCCACTTCGGCAAGCACGGACGTGCGCAAGAACACCGTGTTGGGACTTTGAGATTGCAGCTCCGCCGTGTCCTCCAGGATAAGCAGGCGGTGGGAAGGCGTGAGCCGGAAAATGGCGTCAATAACCGCGTTGACGAAGGTGGTTTTGCCGGAAGACGTACCGCCGACCACAACAATATTCAGACGGCGGCGCACCGCGTCTTCAATTATCTCGATAGCCCGCGTGGTAATGGAGCCTGCGGCGGCGTATTCCTCCAGGGTGAAAACGCGGCTGGCCTTTTTGCGGAGCGAGAGGGACGGCCCCGGCCCGACAATGGGCGGGAACGTGCCTTCAAAGCGCGAACCGTCCAGGGGGAATTCACCTTCAACAATGGGGTTTTTTTCATTGACCGTGAGGTTCAGGCCGCTGGCCACCTGCGAAAGTATCAGCCGACCTTGCGCCACCGGGATTTCTCCGATGGGCTCATGATCCTGACCGTACTTCTCGATCCAGAGCGAGCCGTCCGGGTTGAGCATGATCTCGATCACCTCCGGGTTTTCCAGGGCATCCATGAAGAGCGGCCCGCAAGAATGGCGCAGGCCTTCCAAAAGGCGCGGATCGTCACAAGGGCGCATCAGCATCAGCGCAGCCCTCCCAGCACGAACACCGCCACATTGAGCAGCGCCGACACGCCCACAATGGCGGCGAGCCAGGCCGTGCTGTTCTTGAAGGCCTGAAGCCGGGCCGCGTGATCGTCAAAGACCTTGCGGATACCTTGTACCGAGGCGGAGGAAAGACTGTCCGTGAGTTGGGCAATGCCTTCCTGGACGCCGGAAACATAGGCATCCGTTTTCTCGGTCATGAACTTGCCGAGGCCCTCCTGATGTTTGTCCTGAAGTTTTTCCACTTCGCGCAGGTGGGCATTGAGTATGGTTACGACCATAAGAATAGGATCGGCTTTGTCCACAACGGTTTCATGCGTGTGCGCGAGAAGCGCCCTCACCTGCTCAAGGGGCATCCCGATGCCGTCCGGCAGCAGGTTTTTGTCCTCAAGCTTGGCGGCGAGTTCCTTCACCTCTTTCTGATATGCAGCGTCAGACATGGTTCCCCCTATGCGATGGCAGCCAGTTCCACTACGGACACAAGCTCGTTCCAGTACCGAGTCAGGCGCGAGCGCATGACTATGGACAGGCTGGAGTTGATGCCCGTGGCGAAGCTCTGGCGCTTGGCGAACAGCATTTCCAGATCCTTGCCCAGCGTGGCCTTGTTGCCTTGGGGGATGGTGATGACGGCGTGAAACTGCCCGCCGAACTCCTTGTAAACCTTGAATTCTTCAAAGGGCCGGTCGTCCATGCGGATTTCCCCGAAATAGGGATTGAGCCAGACCACAATGGGAGATTCGGGAAAGCCGAGGGCCAGAGAGCGCAGGCCAAGGGCGGTATCGGCCACGGCCTGGCCGCCCGTGATCACGCTGTGGAAATAGACGCTGTGCCCGCTGTCCGTGAGGATGCCCAGCACGTCATTTTCCTTGATGTAGCTGTTCAGCGCCAGAAAAGAGGACGCGCCGTTGTCCACAATGACATGCGTTTCCGGCGGCAGCGCGGCGATGGCGTTGATCAGGCCGTCAAACTCGCGCGGGTCAATGTCGCCGTCTTTCAGGATGTCCAGGCGCGTGACCTCAAATTCCTTGAACCCGGCCAGCGTGGAATTTACCGGGTCGGTGTCAAAGGCCATGACCTCTTTGCCCAAGTGGCGCAGCACCTGGTACAGGATAACGGCGATCATGGATTTGCCCACGCCGCCCTTGCCCTGCTGAATGAAATGAATAGTTGCCATAGTTGTTGTTCCTTTTGGTTAAATGGCTTCGTCGGGATTCATGTCCCGTGGATCGGGAAACTTGCCGCTGGCCGGAGTGATATGGCGCGGCTCGGCAGAACGAACTGGCGGAGCAGGCGCGACTTTGGCCGGAGGCGCGGGCGGCGCTTCTCCGGGTCTGTGCTTGTCCAGAGAAAGGCGACGCATGTGGTAGCAGAATGCACCGTAGGACATGGTGATTTTGCCTTCCTGCTTCAAACGCCGGTGAATCTGAGAATGTTTCCAGCTTTTCTGAAGAAATTCCTTGATCGCATCCAGACAAGCCACAAACTCGATCCCAGCCATATTGTTCGGTAAGCGTTCCTGCTCAGACGCCATAGCCGCTTCCTTTTCTCCCACATCCTGCTACGAAGAGAGTGCGTAGCCATGGCACAGTCTCAGTCTTTACGCAGCTTTCACATGTGCGGGTGTGGCCAATGTTCAAATATTGCCAATATGTTTGCATATCCTGAAACCTCCTTTAAAATATTTTGAAGAATTTCCTTCTTTACTTAGCAGGAATTTTTACATAGACAAGAAAGGAATTTCCGGTATATTGGGTAAAACCGGAGGCAAGACATGACAACAAAAAACAATTTTGCCATGGCGCTGGAGCGGGCTTTTGTGGAGCTCGTGGCGAACAGGGTGAAAGAACGCGGCTGGAAAAAGGGCGAGTTCGCGGCCAAGGCCTGGCCGGACGATACACCTAAAGCCGCAGCCGCCAGATGGACGGCCATGCGCAGTAAGGCGTCCAACACCGGAAAGCCGCAGGGCGTTCAGATATCGGATGCACAGCGTATGGCGGAAGTGTTAGAGGAAGATCTCAGCTACCTTCTTGCCGTGGCAAAAGAGCAGGCTAGGCAACAGGTAGAAGCATAACCTCTGTTCAAAGTAATTTTAAGCATAATTTTCTACATTTTCCTTCTTGGTTATGTGATTGATTAATGGATACTCCCAAGCAAATTACTGTCGCCGGTCAGGAGATCGACTTAGAAAAGGCAGTAGCCGACACGCTGGAAAAGCTCCTTGCGCCGGTGGCGGAAGCCATAGGCGAAATTGAGCTGATACGCCGGAAGGAATACTTGACGGAAAGGGAGGCTGCGCTGCTGTTTTCGTTGTCAGCGGCGACGCTGAAGACGCAAAGGAGCCGTGGGGTCGGGCCGCCATACATAAAAGCTGGTGGCAAGATACTTTACCAACGGGCTGATTTAAGAATTTTTTTATTAGCGCAGGCCATACACCAGATCGAAATATAAATTTTCAAGTAATGATGGCAACACGATGGATGTTTTGACTCCAGAACAGAGACATAAAAATATGTCGCGAATCCGCTCCAGTAATACGAAGCCTGAAAAAACAGTTCGCTCCCTTCTGCATAGACTCGGCTATCGCTTTAGGTTGAATGTGCGGAAGCTTCCTGGAACACCTGATATCGTCTTGCCAAAATATAAGACAGTAATTTTTGTTCATGGATGCTTCTGGCATAGGCATTCTGGATGTAAAGAAGCTTCTATACCAAAAACTAACACTGAAAAATGGATGAATAAGTTTTCAGAAAACATTCAGCGTGATAATCGGGCAGTTCAGGCGTTGGAGCAGGCTGGCTGGTCTGTGTTTGTTATCTGGGAATGTGAAATCAAAAATAAAGAACAGCTTGCCGCTCGTATTCAAGCTGCATTGCCTTCTCAGGAGAAGAGATCAAAATGATACCAGTAATTGACGTCTTTGCGGGGCCTGGCGGCCTTGCAGAAGGCTTTTCTTCTATTCAGGAGGCAACCGGAACGGTATTTGCTGTGCGCCTTTCAGTGGAGAAAGAAACCGAACCATTTCAAACGCTTCAGTTGCGTGCTTTTTATCGGCAATTTCAATATGGAGACGTGCCTGAGGAATACTATCAGTTTCTGCGTAAAGAGATTGTACTTGCAACGCTTATAGAAAAATATCCTGCCCAAATGAAGGCCGCTCGGGACGAAACATGGCAAGCAACTCTCGGACAATGCGATACAAATGAACTTGATTCGCGCATACAGGCTGCCCTCAGCGGAGAAAACAACTGGGTGCTGATAGGAGGGCCACCATGCCAAGCATACTCCACGGCAGGTATCGTGGGGAATAGAACAAAAGCAAATTATCAGCCTGAGCATGATGAGCGTTACACTTTATATCAGGAGTATATCCGGATAATAGCAAAGCACCAGCCTTCAATATTTGTCATGGAAAATGTGCCTGGCATGCTTTTCGCGAAGCTTGATGGTAAAAAAATTGTTGATGATGTCATCGACGGATTACGCAAGCCTGGAGAATTCGCTTACAGAAAATTTGGAATATGGCCTGATGCTCCAGGGTATAGACTAGCTTCATTAAGCACTGGGCTCAGTGCGTATGATGATAGTGCAGGCGTTTTTTTAGTGAACTGCGAAGAATATGGAATCCCCCAGTCCAGGCAGAGGGTGATCATTCTCGGTTTTCGTGAGGATTTGGATATTTCTTCCTTCAAACCGCCATCAGTAGCAGCAATAACATCAACGGGGTCTGTATTAAGTGATTTGCCCAAGCTCCGTAGCAAGCTATCAAAAGAGCCTGATGGGCTTGAGGAGTGGCGCACAGTTTTTGCAAATCTCGAAGATGCAGCTTGGGTGGAGAATGCTGGTGAATTGCACGGGAAAAAGCTTCGTGAAAGCATAACGCAAGTTGCGAGAATTTTGTGCCAGAAATCACCCAAGGCTTATGGAGAAGACTTCAGCAAATGCGCCGGAAAGGCATCGTGGAATGCAGACTGGTATTTTGATCCAAAGTTAGGAGGCGTTCTTCACCATGAGGCGCGTCCGCACATCAGAATGGATTTACATCGTTATTTATTCTGCGCGTGTTTTTTAAAAGTAAAAGGCAAGTCTCCGAAACTACCGGATTTCCCTGAAGACCTTCTGCCTAAGCATCAAAATGCAACCTCAGGTGACTTCAAAGACCGATTTAGAGCTGTGCCTTCCGGCAAGCCTTCACATACGATTATTTCTCATCTGGCAAAGGATGGCCATGCCTTCATTCATTATGACCCCAAACAGTGCAGGAGCATCACTCCGCGCGAAGCTGCCAGAATACAAACGTTCCCGGATAATTATTATTTTTTTGGAGGAAGAGCT
This sequence comes from Desulfovibrio sp. 1214_IL3152, assembly GCF_036763055.1. Classification (NCBI taxonomy): domain Bacteria; kingdom Pseudomonadati; phylum Thermodesulfobacteriota; class Desulfovibrionia; order Desulfovibrionales; family Desulfovibrionaceae; genus Desulfovibrio; species Desulfovibrio sp. 1214_IL3152. The sequence goes on from NZ_JBAIYW010000470.1 coordinate 10,310, forward strand.
TCGCAGTTCCGGCAGATTGGCAATGCTGTACCGCCATGGCTTGCGCACATTATCGCTAAAAGTATACTCCCTATTTTTCAAAAACTGAAATGACGCCAGGGCGTGATGCATATGCGGAGAATCTTACTGAAATTGAATTCAAAAGTTGTTCTCTTGCCCTAAATAGCGGAGAAAAATAGGTTCTATTTTCTATTAAGTGCTGGGGGAGTCCTACCGGATATTTATAGGAAACAATCAGAATGTAGTTTTTATCTCCAAAGTGAATTTTTAAGCCTTCGCCTTCATGATAAAATGATTCTGCGCTCGTAATTTGATTGGCAGACCCTTCAGGTACAAGGGCTGCTAGCAATCCTAAGCGGACACCAATATTGTTTTGCGCGTGATCACAGGCAGCAGAGCATTCAAGCATACCGATTTTACAAGTCGAGATAATTTCATTTGCCCTCGCTGCTTGTCCGTTAGCAGTTAGGTTTTTTATTTTCCCTTTATCAAAAAAATGGCGCTGTAATGCTTCTCGATTTTCACCTAAGTAGCTTGATAGAAAGGTGTTTTCTGGAGTATCGTTGAGTTCAAGAAATAACCCTCGATGAGAAAAAGTTCCTTCTAGCTTGTCTATCAATAGGTATGAATTCAATTTGCAGACAACAGGAGCTTCTAGCTTTCCAGCACCCTTCTCGTTAAAAACAGACTGCCATGTTTGGCAGCAAGCGGAATCTGTCGGAATTGATAAAAATTTATCTTCTAGCAAAGGCAAAAGGCCTGCATCTATTGCAGCAGAGGGGTCTTCATCCGTATGCTTGCCGCAGGCCGCAGTTCCTATAGAATGAAAAATTTTTGAAATTCTATCCTTGGGGTAGAGAGGCTTTGAGATCACTGGAGCAGATGCATCTGGAGGCATTGCTTCAACTTCTTTTTGCAGTTTGGCGAGTAGGGACGAAACAGTGCTACTATCAACAGGTTCTTTTAGCTCAAATAAATTCTGCGTCACAGTTGAGGCCGCTGTGGCTGTGCGACTTTCCCATGCCATCATTGCAAAGACTTGAGGGTACTGCGCGACAATTTGGGAAATATGCTCTCCAAGAGCTTGGAAATCATACTCGCCCTCAACTCCACCAACCAAAAATTTTTCTTTATGAAGAACTGCAATACCAACGGGAAGCACAACTTCTGGCGTGCGCTCAAAGGCTGTTTTGAGAACATTATCCAAATTCGCTTTAAAATCTGACCAGACAATTAATATGTAAGGCCCTCTTAACCGTAACTCTCTTAAGACTGTGCTGATATGAGTTGCCTGATCAGAAGAGCCCCGAGTTGGAGCCCTTTCAAGATTTAAATCGAGAAAGACCAATCGGGCGGTGGGCAACTCATTTATAGTTGAATTTTGCAGGCCCGTCAGAGCATCATACCTCAAAGGAACACAGGCTAGCCCAGCAGATTGAAGTCCCCACAAGATCGCATACAAATCTTCTTCTTTATCATCAACAACAATGCTTAATGTTTTAAATAAATCAAGCCCGCTGAAGTGCACGTGAAGAGGTTGTTCTATCGATGTACTCATTTGCGCCCCCGTCTGAATCTTAGGCCTATTGCTGCTCCGGATAATGAGTTTTCAATATCAAGATCATCAATATCTTGAATTATATGAAGATCTCCACCTTGAGTCTCCATCACCATTCGGGCAAAATATAATCCCAAGCCCATTCCTCCTGCTCTGGTTGAAACAAACGGACGTACCGCCATATCAGGTTCAATACTGAACCCTGGGCCGTTATCTAGAACAAAGACAGCTGGGCCTTCCACAGCCCAATCTGTGACCGTTCTGATCGCTATTGCTGGAGTATACTTGTTATCTTTTTCTTCTTTTGTCCGACGAGTCCAGTAGATGGCATTATCTATCAGGTTCGTTATTGCTGAAAGGTAGTAATTTAATGATCCGGAAATGTTAAAATCAGGATCTTCATCTGTCAGGACAGGGCAACTCACAATGATATTATGTGCTTCAAATCTACCATGATTCAGGTCAATAACTCTCTGCAAAAATTGTTTTGCGCTGATTACTCTAGGTTTTTCCTTGCGAAATAGCTCTGCAAACCCACTTAAAAGGCTTGCAAGATGGTTTGCTCGTTTTTTTAGTGTAGGCAAATCTTCATTTCTGTTGATTCCTTCTACAATTGACTTGATTCCTCTCTCAGCCTCATGGAAGAGAACTGCTATGTTCAAGCCCGCACCTGCGCCAATAGCTGCTTCCTGGAGGGTACTATATTCCTTCGCAATCGTATTTAACTTTGGGGTAAGCTCTTTTACCAGCTTATGCTTTTCACTCAATTTGCGGAGATCTTCAACTGCCTGTTCAAACCGTGCAGAAGGTTCTGTTACCTGCTTATCTTTAGGTTTTAGCGCTTCATTTAATGCCTCTCGATCATCCTGGCGAGATCGGTTAAATAAATCTATAGCGCTATTTATAATTCTACGAAAATTTACAAAAGCCTGGTTTTCATCAAACCCTTCACGATTTGTTTTTTCTATTAGCCTGTTGCTTTTCTCAGCATCAAGCTCTATTGCTGCAATAACTGCGTTTGTCGCCAATTTGCGCCCAGGCTTGTTGACTCTCTCCACGTTTAAGCCTAACCAATCGTCGCCGGGTTCTCCGTAATTGTATACACGCATACCATCACGATAAACTCGAATCCCACCTTGCTCGTTCAGAAAATCTCCGACAAGTTTCGGCTCCCCGCCTTGACGTTTGAGAACTTCTCTAGTCCGGTCATAGACATAGAAATTTCCTGAGATTGGTCCTATCCCATGTAAGATATCAGAGTTTACCAATATAGGCCCTTTAGGCGGTCTCCCAGGAACCTCAAGAGTGGATTCATGTTCAAGGGGCTCGAGATCCAGTCTAGTGGGAGAATCATCTTCCCAATGATCTGCTACAAGCCTGCTATCTAGTGTACGGAAAGCTGATGGCGGCGAAAATCTATATCGCCACCAAAACCATCCGTCTTCATCCAACTGAAATTGGAATCTATATATAGCGCGGGATTTTATATCTTTTGCGGTAAGAAGGTCTTCCAGCCAGTTTTCGTGTCCTGGAACATCAAGCGTTGCTGTAAAAGCATCTTTACGTGTGGCAAATGGATTTACAAGGGTAGTTACAAGCCTATGAAGCTGTCTTATTTGACGCCTGTCCCATGTAGGGTCATTGCGCAAATTGGTAATCTGTATACTTGTTCCATGTTTCTTCCCTGTAAATAGCTTTGGATGCCTTGCCCTGACTCCAACTCGAACATCCTCAACAGAAGCCCCAGATCCAACCGCATCATCAAGCAGGTCGGATAAATCTATATTAACGACATATTCCACATCAGAGTCATCTTTACGCGTAATTAGCCGCAAAGAACTTCCCAGCTTAAATGCGGCAAGACGGCCAATTCCTTTCTCGCCAAGTGGGATGCGCTCAAATATGGGGGTTCGCCTATGCCCGCTTCCTCGCTTAAGCTGGCCTCCTAGCTGAAGCCATCCATTACGAATAGTATCAAGATCCATCCCGTTGCCGTTGTCGTTTACTCGGATAAACGGCTCATCAGCATATAAATCAAGAGTCACATGCGCAGACTTGGCATCGGCATCGTATGAATTTTTTACTAGCTCAAAAACTGCCAGGTGAAGGCTACCTATTAGTTCATCACCAACAAGGCGAAGCAGATGAACATTGGCTTTAAGGGGTTCAAAACTTTCTCTCGCGGAATCAATTCTCTCACGAATTTTATCCGCTTCCCTTTTTAACGCTCCCTGTGCATGAAAAAATTCATTCCAAATTTCTTTGTCCAACCGACCGACATTGCTAAATCCTTTTTTGCCTTCAGAATGTGCACTAGGATCTAGGCTGCGAAAGTTCGCTAGTTTAAAAATTATGCTTGAGCGCTCCCGCCCGGCATTTGAGGATTTACCAGACTCCGACATTGCCAGGTCGGCCAGCATTGATGCCAGGGCGATCACATCAGGATGTTTTACATCTGGAATATAGCCCTCGCCCTTGACATATAATTCAAGCGCTAGGATCAATTCCTCCCTGGTCCAAGCCGGTTTTGCTGGCATAGTGGCTCCTAATTTTTACTCAGAATCTCTTTATTGGCTGTAAAAACAGTAGCGCAAAGCGCATGTACACGCAACATGGGTATGATGATTTGCGAATACGTCCGCGTAGGTATCAAACGGAAAAGGGCTTGCGATATTAACCGTAAGCCCTTTTCCGTTTAAATTTAATAAATATTTTAGTCAGATACTATTTTAACTCGTAGTGGCATTCGATATAAATATTTACTCCACCCGCGCCCCAATCCGCTCAATAAACTCCACAATTTCCTCCGCCCGCCAGACGGTTGTGCGTGGGCCGAGCTTTACCGGCTTGGGGAAGCGGCCTGTTTTGCAGCCTTCCCACCAGGCGCTTTTGCTGATCGGGACGAGTTGCAGGACTTGGGGGAGTCGAAGGAAGCCCACTTTGGGAATGGTTGTCATGGTAGTCATTATTACACCTCCTGATAGGTCGTTGGTATTTGCTGGAAGTGTATCACGGCTTTTTTGGCGAGCCATTTTGGTTGCGGAAAAGTCTGGTCTGAAGCATTATTGGATGGCATTGCATTGTACTGTGTGGACAAATTTTTTGTTGACAGGGTTTTAAAAATCCTTGTTTTTAGGTCGGTTGCTGTTTCAAGGCACCTGATAAAGTCCACTATAACAAAAAAAGCGGCGTACCCTCGAAAGCAATGCGCCGCCTGGTTATGTTGCAATAGCGGTTATAGTTGGCCGTGGCCCTCATGCGTCTGGACGTAAGCCTTCAAGACCGCGTTCATGCGGCTCTGATAGCCGGAGCCGGTGGCGCGGAACCATTCCTGCACATCGGCGTCTATGCACAGCGTTATCTCCTGAGTCTCTTCCGTGGACTTGGAGGACTGCATGCGCCGGGCGGCTTCAAAGAAAGCCTCATCCAGCGGCAAATTGTCGGCATCTTCTTCGGCTGCAAGCGTAACTGCCGTGTCCGGCGCATCCTTTAGCCGCTGCCAGTCCGTCTTTGATTCTGCGGCCTGGACATCGCGCAAGGTCATATGGGTATGCGGCTTTTTGCTTGATGTGTTTTTCATAATTTTTCCTTTTACTTTTCCGCTTTCAGCTTGTCGAGGAAGTCTGCCCATTCCTGCATCATTTTAGTTCGTTGTGGCAGATACTCCGCATAGTTATACGCCGCCCGCACGTCGTTCCTTTCTCCGTGGGCGAGTTGGCGTTCGATCCAGTCCCGGTTGTAGCCGAGTTCATTGAGCAGCGTGGAGGCCAGCGAGCGGAAGCCGTGGGTGCACATCTCATCCTTGGTGTAGCCCATGCGGCGGATCGCGTTGAGCACTGTGGCGTCGGCCAGCGGGCGCGTTGCCGTGCGGATGGAGGGGAAGAGGAGTTTGCCGTTGCCGGAAAACTCTTGCAGCTCTTTCAGGATTGCCACCGCCTGCCTGGAGAGCGGCACGATGTGCATCTGCTTCATTTTCATGCGCGTGGCCGGGATGCGCCATTCGTTGGTCTCGAAATCGAATTCCGTCCATTCTGCGGCCCGAAGTTCGGTCGGGCGGACAAAGACCAGCGGAGCCAGCTTCAGAGCGCACACTATGGGAAAATAGCCCTCATAAGCGTCAATGTTGCGCAGAAGCTGAGCCACCTTTTTCGGCTCGGTAATGGCCGCTCTGTGCGTGACATTTCTGGGGCGTATCGCTCCGGAGAGGTCTGTGACCGGGTTACGTTTGGCCCGGCCTGTGATCACGGCAAAGCGGTAGATCTGCCCGATGATTTGCAGCAGGCGGCGGGCGGTTTCGTTCTGGCCTTTCTTCTCGATGGGTTGGATGACCTTCAAAATGTCCAGGGCTTCCATCCGGGCGATGTGTTCCTCGCCGATGACCGGAAAGATGTACTTCTCCATGCGGTACATGACCGTACCCCGGTGCTTTTCCGTAAAGTCGGTTGTCCGGGCCTCGAACCATTCCAGGGCGATATTCCGGAACATGTCCTTCACTTCCGAAATCTGCTCTTCTTTGGCAATTTTCCGCTTCGCGGCGGGGTCAATGCCGTCGGCCAGGAGCTGTTTGGCCTCCAAGCGCTTTTCACGGGCCTTTTGCAGGGTGACTACCGGGTATTCACCAAAGCTGAGCACTTTTTCTTTACGCTCAAAATAGTAGCTCATGCGCCAAAGTTTTTTGCCGGAGGCGGACAGGTAGAGGTACAGCCCTCCGCCGTCAGCAATTTTCATGGGCTTGCCAGCGTACTTCAAATTTTTGATCTGAAAATCGGTTAATGCCATGTCGGTTCTCCTTGAATTAGGGTGGATTTCAGGATACCCGATTGGACGATAATGCTTTTTATTTCAGAGCATTAAAAGAAAAACCGGGTATCGGATTGCTACCGCATTTCGATACCCGGAAAAATACCCGCAAAGCTCTTGGATTAGCCTGGATTTGGCTGGATTCGGCAAATGGCCCGAATCGCTAAAAAGCAAGAGCGGCAAGGTTTTTTGTACCTTGCCGCTCTTTATAAACCAAAAATTGGCGTCCCCAAGGGGGATTTGAACCCCTGTCGACGGCGTGAAAGAGCGAATTTGTACCGGATTGGCACCGTATCCCACTGAAATAACATGGGCCAAACTGGATAAAACAGGGTAAACCGTTTCCGAAACCGTTTCCGTTTTCTGCTATGGGTAGGTTGGTGGTATCCAAGAAGTCATCTGGTCAATCTCGAAAAATAGCCACCGACTGCATACGCTGTTCGCCAGCGCGGATATTTTGATGTGCGCCCGCGCCAGCTTCAAGACAGCGCCAGACCTGACACCACATGGCAGCTACAAAATGTGCGAAAAATTCTGGACACTACCTCTGATTGGATCTCTCCGAGGCGCGCCTGTTTGTACTGCCCGAAAAACTGCGCTTATAAACAGGCAATTGTCACGAGATGAACGCCCAACATGCCATTCATTTCATGGGAGGTGAAACCTCGAAGTTCTCCCAGATTCGATCTGAAATGTCGCGTCGTCGATGAACCCAGTCCCTCAAGAGACCTCCGAAAAGACCATGATGGCGACATTATTAGGATGCATCATGCGAATTCCAAAGCCGTATAGCCGAAGAAACGCTTATAGACCAGCGCAATGGCCCGTTACCGCATTCACACACAACACGGTACAGGTCGCGTGTACGGCCGATTGGCCGTGATGTTTCAATTTTTGTTGACAATTTACCGCACTTAATACACGGACGAATCACAATGGGCGAATTTTCTTTATCCATGAGGCGAGAATAATAGATGCAAGAAATCCAGTCAAAGATTGTTTCAAATAAATAGCAACATCTATAATAAAATTTGAACATACTATGCAGTCACGGTTCGCTTTGCACGTTTACGTCCTTTCTCTTCAAGCGTCTTCAGGCTAGTAAACCATGTCATCAATCTTGTTGAAATTTTATGTGCGGTAAAATGCTGGTTAAAAACCGCGCAGCCCCGCGACCTCATGGCGTTTCCACCATACACAAGCGCCCAAGCAATGCTGACCGCCCATCCTTGCCTGACGCCGTGAAGATGGCATGGCCCCAACCGAAGCCTGCGTCTCAACCAACCCACGCAAGGCCGATTGACACACAAAAGCGATGCAAGACGTGCTGCCCTATCAAGACCATATGGAGTTTTTAATGAATCAAGCCACTCTGCGCCGGGCTGTGCCGGATGATGCGCGTGAATGCATGCGCATCCGCGCTGCGCTTTTATGGCTTCTACCGACATCTGGGATGGCAAGAAACCGGACAGCGCGATGAGCACGGCGATGACATTCTGGAGTACCGCTTCGACTGGTAACACTTGTGCAGCCGACAGGATAACAGCACATCAACCGAGCGGGCATGCACCTTACGGCAAAGCGCTTGCAAAAAAGATTCGGCCGGCTCTTTCCGATGGAATTTCGGAAAAAGCCGGCCGCTGAGTATTTCTGTGGCCTTTTTGACCTGTCTGCCAACTGGCGGCAGACCATTTACCGGTCTTTTACATTAAGAACCGCGCCAAAGAGGCGGCGAAACTACCAGCTGTTGCCTTTGCTCTGCTCGTGGCCGACAATGCCGCCAGCCAAAGCACCCACGCCAGCGCCAGCAAGAGCGCCCCAACCGGCAGCGCCACCGGAAATGGCAGCTATGCCCGCACCGCCAAGCGCGCCAAGCGCGGCGCCGCTAGCAACACCCTGCTGGGTCTTGCTCATATTGGTGCAACCAACGCCACTGGTGAGCATGGCGGCCAACATGGCTATAATCAAAGCTTTTTTCATGGCTATTCTCCTGAATCCTGTTATCGTCCCGATGGCGGATGCCTTACTTCTTGGCAATGCGAGGGGCGATCAGTTCATACCAGATAACGCTCATTACCGGACGGTCAAGCTTGTCGGGGTTGGCAGCGTACCATTGATCCACCATATTGATGATTTCAGCACGGTTGACACCCTTGAAGGCATTCATCCAGCCCTTTTCAAAAGGCGAAAGGGTATAAGCGGGCTTTTTGCCGGATTTGGCTGCCTTTTCCGCCAGCTTGGCATTAACAAAGTACTCTACGGTGATGGCAGAGTCCACACCAAGCAGAAATGCAGCCTTATCGGACTCACTGGTCTTTTGCCACACATGTCCCGTAAGCTGTTCCACGGGATTATTTTTTGCGACATCGCCAACAGCGACTTCCGCAGCGCGAACGGGAGCGCAGGCCAGAACCAGAGCAAGAACCAGCCCAAGGCTCAAAACTGACTTTTTCACGCGAAGCTCCTTGCAGTTTACAGGCGAGGCGGTTTGGGCCGCCAGTAAAAACCTCGTACAGTACACGTACTGTAGTCATAAGCATGCCCGCATATCAAGTATTTTTCGACATCAGGCCCCGGTACTCTCGCCTATGACATTTTTGAAGCGGTTAAACAGATATTCGCCGTCATGAGGTCCTGCGGCGGCCTCCGGGTGATACTGCAGACTCATGACAGGCAGTGTTTTATGGCGCAGCCCTTCAAGGGTCTGGTCATTAAGATTGATGTGCGTTGCTTCCACATCTTCCACACCATCAAGAACCACATGAAAGCCGTGGTTTTGCGATGATATTTCAATGCGCCCGGTGGTCAGGTCCTTGACCGGGTGATTGCAGCCGTGATGCCCGAACTTGAGCTTTTCCGTCCGCGCGCCGAGGGCATGCCCGATGAGCTGATGTCCCAGGCAGATGCCCGTGACCGGCAATATCTGGATAAGCTCGTGCACCAGAGCGATTTCGCTGGTAAGCGTGGCCGGGTCGCCGGGGCCGTTGGACAGAAATACGCCCTTGGCTCCGCTGGCTTTTGCCCTGGCCGCGCTGAACCCCGGCGGTACGGCCAGGGGTTCAAAGCCCGCCTCGCAAAGACGGCGCAAGATATTCCACTTAATGCCGAAATCATACACCAGCAGGGGCAAGCCCGTGCCGCGCCATGCGTAGCTGCCGTCTTCGGCCACGGGAGCTTCCTGCACGGCATTGTCATACCAGGTATAAGGCTTTTCGGGGGCCACAAAAGGAACAAGGTTGCGTCCCTTCATGGCTGGCAGAGCCCGCGCGCGCTCCTGAAGAATCGCAGGATCTGTTTCCCTGGTGGAAATAATACCCCGCATGGCGCCGTTAATGCGCAGATGCCGCGTTAATGCGCGGGTATCAAGCCCTTCGATGCCGGGCTTTTCATAGCGCTTCATGAACTCCGGCAGAGACATGGTGGAGCGCCAGTTAGAAGGCTTTTTGCAGCATTCCTTGACCAGCAGGGCCGCGCAATGCACTCCGGCGGATTCCATATCTTCACGGCAAGTGCCGTAATTGCCAATAAGAGGATAGGTCATGCAGACCATTTGTCCATAATAGGAAGGGTCTGTAAGAATTTCCTGATATCCGGTCATCCCGGTGGTGAAGATTACCTCGCCGCCGGTTTCAAAGTCGCCGGTAAAGGACTTGCCTTCCAGCGTAAATCCGTCTTCCAGCACCAGTAATGCTTTCATAACTTACCCCCGCGCATCCCGCGCGTAGTATTCCTGCAAACTTTCCACGTGAATCTCGTCCCGGCGCGACCCTATGGCCGTAGCCGTGGCGCGTGCCGCTGCAATGGTGGTGCAGTACGGCACCTTGTAGTTCAGGGCCGCCTGACGGATCGCCTTGGAGTCTCTGGCGGTGTGTTTGCCGGAGGCGGTGTTCACCACCAGGGCGACCTCATGGTTGATGAGCAGATCCACAATATTGGGTCGCCCTTCGTAGACCTTGCGCACCTCTTCCACTTTCAGGCCGTGCTCGCGCAGGATCGCTGCCGTACCCTTGGTAGCCAGAAGCTCAAAGCCGAGTTTGGCGAACATTTCCGCCACTTCCGGCAGAAAGGGTTTGTCGCGGTCGTTGACGGAGAGAAAGAGCCTGCCGCCCTGCGGAGGAACCTGTCCTGCTCCGAGCTGGCTTTTAAGAAAAGCCTCGCCGAAGTTGGCCCCCATGCCCATGACTTCACCCGTGGAATGCATCTCAGGGCCAAGAATCACGTCCACGCCGGGAAAACGCTGAAAAGGCATGACGGCTTCTTTAACGCAGGTAAAGCCGCCCTTGCGCATGCTCCAGGGGTCCAGCTCATCGAGGTTTTTGCCCAACATGACCTGGGTAGCCAGATACGGCAGGGGTACGCCCGTGGCCTTGGACACAAAGGGCGCTGTGCGCGAAGCACGCGGGTTGACCTCAAGAATGTAGATGTCGTCGCCCTTGATGGCGAACTGTATATTCATCAGGCCGATGACCTTGAGTTCACGGGCAAGAGCTTCTGTCTGCGCGGCAATGAGAGCCACATGATCGTATGACAGGGAATAGGAAGGCAGCACGCAGGCCGAGTCGCCCGAATGGATGCCCGCCTCTTCTATATGTTCCATAATGCCCGCTACATAAACATCCTTGCCGTCGGATATGGCGTCCACGTCCACTTCCACGGCATGCTCGAGAAACTTGTCGATCAGGATGGGATGCTTGGGTTTTTCCGGAACCTGGGCATGAAAATAGGCGGTCAGTTCCGAAGCGTCATAGGCCACGGCCATGGCCCGCCCGCCAAGCACATAGCTCGGACGCACCACTATGGGGTAGGTAATGCGCTCGGCCACGGCAAGGGCGTCTTCAAGGCTCATGGCAGTGCCGTTGGGCGGCTGCCGCAGACCAAGCTTCCGGATAAGCGCCTGGAAGCGCTCGCGGA
>NZ_JBAIYW010000329.1:0-1054 GCF_036763055.1 Desulfovibrio sp. 1214_IL3152
CGGGGCAGCCGGCGGCGCCTCGTTGCGCCTTGACATGCGCGGGCTTCGTGCTGATGTTGCCCTTGCGGAACTGGAACAGTTTATGGACAAGGCGCTGCTGGCCGGTTTTCGGGAAGTGGAGGTTGTTCACGGACGCGGTACGGGGGCGTTGAGGCGTCAGGTTCATGATTTTTTGCGCGCCTTTCCGGCTGTGGAAAGCTTTTGCCTGGCCCCCGAAGACAGGGGCGGCGACGGCATGACCATTGTAATCCTGCGATAAAACAAGAGTAAAATAAATTACTCCGGCGATGCGACGGGCAGACGCCCGACACAAGGGTACACGACACAAGGGCGCATGTGAGTGCAGCCGTTACCACAAGGTTTTGCGCGTAAAGGCAGTGGCGTCGTGTGTTTGCGCCATTGTGCGTCGCTGCCGCCGCCGTAAAATTTAAAAAATAATTTCCAACGGTACATTGTTCAGGAGCTGCTTGCAGCCAAACGCATTACCAAAAAACGGACAGTACCCGGCGTGATCACGGCGCATGGACGAAAGCACCGTCAGTGCAGCAAAAATGCTTCTGCGCCCGTCAATGGAAGAAATCCGTTGCGCAGCGCAGGCATCATAAAAATCACCCGTGCCACATGCGGCAGGGTTGGAAGCTGTCTGCCGATTTGTCTGCGCACTGCGCAAGCGCCCTGCCCAGCAGGCGCACAAACAGTTTTTCCGGCAAAGCGGAAAGGAAGATTATCTGCCAATGCAGTCCAGGGATGCCATACGCGCCATCAAGGAGCGCATGAATATTGTGGACGTTGTGCGCCGCTATGTAGAGCTGAAGCGCAACGGCCCGCGCTGGGTGGCGCCCTGCCCTTTTCATCAGGAAACAAAGCCGTCCTTTTCCGTCAACGAGGACCAGGGCCTGTTTTATTGCTTCGGCTGCCACGCTTCGGGCGATATTTTCGATTTTTACAGCCGCATCAACGGGCTGGACTTTAAGGAAACACTTGAACAGTTGGCCGCCGAGGCGGGCATAACCATTGAGCGTGGCCCCGGCGGCGCGCGTCGGCAGGGCGAAGA
>NZ_JBAIYW010000154.1:0-1053 GCF_036763055.1 Desulfovibrio sp. 1214_IL3152
GTGGATCGCAACGGCCTTGCGGCCGAAGAGCAGCGCGCTGCGGTCCTGGATGACGAACTGGCGCTTTTATGGAACCAGCTTCAGGAACGTGCCGCGCAGTGCAAACCTGTGAAGCCCGCGCCCGTTCAGGTAGAAAAAGAAGAACCGGCGCAGCCGCTGCCGGACCCGGAAATGGTGGAACCTTTCCTGGGTGAAACGCCTCCGGCCCCGCCGGAGCCAAAGCCTGCGCCGCAGCCGAAACCGGAAAAGCCCAAGGAGCAGCCCAAGCCTCAGGAACCTCCAAAGCAGCCGGAAAAGCCCAAGAAAAAAAATGAGGATCTGACCATTCCTGAAGATGCGGCCAAAAAGAACGACCTGAGTTTTCTTGAGGGCTGCTGGACCAGTGAAACAGGTCTGTATTCTCACCCGTCCAATGAACCCATTGTGGCGGAATACTGCTTTGATAAAAACGGCAAGGGCCGCCGATTTGTGCGCGAGCGCAACGGGCAGGTCTGCAGCGGCTCCGCCAAGGCCCGTTTTCAGGGCAACAGGCTGAATTTTGAATCCGACCAGGCCAGATGCCCCCGCGGCGGGACATATGTTCCTCAAAAGGTGGAATGCACCGGCAGTGAAAACACAACCCAGTGCAAAGGCAGAGAACTGGGCGCGGGCAATAATAAATGGGACGCCCGCTTCAGAAGGAAATAAGCATGAATGTCATACCCCGTTATCTTTCCCCGGTGAGCATCATTCCCGGTGGTTGCCCGCAGTTTCTGGATTTCGCCCTGCAGGAGGAATCCATACGCAGGCTGCGCCGCTATTTCAGGGAAGAAAAAAAGAACCAGGGCGATGCGGACGGGCGTTATACCCACTATCTGCGCTGCCTTGCAGAGACGGAAAGCGGCTTTATCGACCAACTGACAGGTCAGCCCTGCGACGAAGACTACAGCGTTGAAGCCCGCCGGGCCGTGGAGGTGTGGGAAGGCCACTGGCTGCCCATCCCCTTTCTGCGCACGCTTGACCAGGCGTGGCCCGATGGCGGCAAGCGTTTTGAATGCGGCCCCTCCAACTGGG
>NZ_JBAIYW010000359.1:0-1052 GCF_036763055.1 Desulfovibrio sp. 1214_IL3152
AGCATTATAATGTCGCAGTTTTGCCTGCGCGGCCACGTAAACCGAAAGATAAAGCCAAAGCTGAAGTTGGCGTTCAGGTTGTTGAACGCTGGATCATGGCCCGAATCAGGCATGAGATCTTCTACAGCCTTGCATCGCTTAATCAGCGCATTCGGGAGTTGCTGGAAAGACTGAATAACAAAATAATGCAGAAGTTGGGTTATTCACGTGCAGAACTCTTCATCCAGCTTGATAAACCCGCACTGAAGCCTCTTCCTGAAGCCAGTTACAGTTACACCCTGGTGAAGAAAGTCAGAGTTCATGCCGATTACCACGTGGAAATCGACAAACATTACTACTCGGTTCCATGTTCGCTGTTAGGCCAGCAACTGGAAGCATGGATCTCCGGAGAACTGGTAAGACTCTTCAATCAGGGGCAGGAGGTTGCTGTGCACCCGCGCAAGCGTACTTATGGCTACAGTACCCGCAACGAGCACATGCCTGAAGCTCATCGACAGCATGCCACCTGGACGCCAGAGCGTCTTCTGGAATGGGCGGGGCACATAGGCAGTGAAACTCATAGTTATGTGCTTCATATACTGAACTCTCGTCCACATCCGGAACAAAGCTATCGCTTCTGCCTTGGACTCCTGAACCTTCATAAAAAATACAGTAAAGCCAGACTTAATGCAGCATGTGCAAGAGCTCTGAAAACAAAGGTATGGCGTCTGTCAGGTATTAAATCGATCCTGGAAAAAGGTCTGGATAAACAACCTGTTCAGGATCCAAAACCAGATCTGTTATCCACGATGGAACACGAAAACGTACGCGGCAGTGAGTATTACCACTGATACGGGATCCAATGATGAATCATCTTTACGAACAACTGACCGCACTTAAACTCACCGGCTTCCGTGATGCGCTTAAAAAGCAACTTGCTCAGCCGGGCACATACCAGGAGCTGGGCTTCGAAGAACGCCTGTCATTACTGACAGCAGAAGAACTAACCTGCCGTGAAAACAGGAAGGCAGAGCGTCTGATCAAACATGCACGGTTCAGACTTAATGCTGAGT
>NZ_JBAIYW010000180.1:0-1048 GCF_036763055.1 Desulfovibrio sp. 1214_IL3152
CCCCCGCCGACGACGACCTCGGCAGGGCATTTCTGCCCCTGGATCCCGAAGACGTGGCCGACAGGCTCTCGGACGAAGCCCTTGACGAACTGCTTTCGCCCGACACGGAAAAAGCTTTCGCCGCGTATGTGGCGCGCGATCTGGCCGCTCCCCGCATGGACGCCCTGCGCGCCCTTGAAAAACTCATTCTCCTGCACGCCAACCTTTACACCCTGCTCATGAATTTCGTTTCTTTCGCAGATTTTTACGAGCCGGGCAACAAGGCCATTTTTCTGGCCGGAACACTGTATATAGACAGCCGCTCCTGCTCGCTCTGCGTACATGTGGAGGATGTGGACGCGCATATGCGCCTTGCGGCCCAAAGCCATCTCTGTTTGCTCTACTGCCAGTGCAGCAGAAAAGACGAAAACGGGCAGGAGCAGACCATAACCATCGCCGCCGCCCTTACCGCCGGAACAGCGGACGACCTGATCAAGGGCCGCCACGGCGTCTTTGTGGACAATGCGGGCCGTGTGTGGGACAGCACCCTGCTGCGCGTGGTGCGCAATCCCATCAGCCTGCGGGAAGCCATGTGGGCGCCCTATGTGCGTTTTGCCGCCCTGATGGGCGAACAACTGCAAAAACTGGTGTCCACCAAAGACACTGCCATCGCCAACGCATCCTCCAAAATGGCAGGTTCGCTGGCCGACGGCAAAGCCGAAGCGCCAAAAACAACCACCGTCAGACCGCCCTTTGACATTGCGAAAAGCGCGGGCATCTTTGCCGCCGTCAGCGTCGGCATAAGTATGGTCAGCGCGTCTTTTACCTATATTGCCAAATCGCTTTTTTCCCTTGGCTGGTGGTGGCCCATGGCCCTTTTTGTCATATTTGCCGCCATTTCAGGGCCTTCCATGATCATGGCATGGTTCAAACTGCGCAGGCGCAGCCTTGGGCCACTGCTGGACGCTTCGGGCTGGGCCGTCAATACGGGCGCGCCCATCAACCTTACCCTGGGCAAAACCCTCACGGCCGTGGGCGAAATGCCTCCCGGCGCGAAACGTTCGCTTGA
>NZ_JBAIYW010000406.1:0-1027 GCF_036763055.1 Desulfovibrio sp. 1214_IL3152
CTCGCGCGCATCGCCGGCAATGCGCGCATCCATGCCGCGCAGGCTCAGGCGCTGGGCCAGAGGCCCGGCAAAGGCAGACTCGTCATCCACAACAAGCACGCGCACGGCGTTCCCCTTTCTGCATTACAGCCCGCTGGATGTTGCCTGGAGCAGTTAACACTTGAAATGCTCACGTACGGCAGGCAAAAGCCTGCCTGCTCGCATTTCGTGGCAAGGATTTTCCTGAAAATCCTTGCAGAGCGGTTACCTCATTTCATTCGTAAACTGCTCTATTTTTCGTGTTCCTGCAAAATATCCTTTTCTTTCATCACGTCGCGCGCAGACTCAAAGTCGCCGCCTTCAGCCAGGGATACGGCCACCATGGCATTTTCCAGCTTGTCGCGGTAGGCCATGCGTATGCTGCCGAGCAGTTCATCAATATCCATAGGTTTGCGCAGGAAATTGTACGCGCCCATGCGATAGGCGGTCTGTTCCTCGGCATCGCCACCGTGACCGGTAAGAATGATGACCTGCACCAGGGGATTGCTCTTCTTTACGTTGCGCAGCACCTCAAAGCCGTCCATGCCCGGCATGCGCAGGTCAAGCACGATGACGTCCGTGGGCTGTTCCACGGCTTTGAGCGCCTCGGGGCCGTCATAGGCCACACGCGCGGCAAAACCGCGCATGGCCAGACGTTCGGCCAGGGTGTCCACAAACTGCCTTTCGTCGTCCACCAGCAGAATCTTGATGTCTTCTTTGGTCATGAAAAACTCCTTGAAGGTCCGGCCTATGCCGGAGCCGGTTATACCGCATCTGACTCGCAGGCGGAAAGTGAAAGGAAAAAACGCGGTTCCGCTTCACGCCAGGGCATAAGCGCTGCCCGCCAGCCGGGGCGCATGCCGCTGAGCATGGGGCTGCCCGTCATGGCTGCCAGAGCCAGTTCCCTGTTGCTCCCTTCCGACACTTCCACCACAATGCCTTCTTCCTTCCCTCGCCGTCCGGCAGTAAGGCGCAGATGTATCTGGCCGCCCACCGAAGCGCAGAGATC
>NZ_JBAIYW010000616.1:0-1009 GCF_036763055.1 Desulfovibrio sp. 1214_IL3152
TCGCCGCCCGGGGCCGACGTGCCGCCACGGGCGTCTGCCACGGCTCCGGCACTGCTTTCATTGCCTGTTTCAGGCAATATGGACGCGGCCTGGGGCGTAAAGCCCGAATCCGTGCCGCCCACAGAAGACGCCGTGCTGCGGCTGGCCGAAACAAGATTGCGCGAAAGCTGGGCATACATCATGTCAGCCAGGCCGATACCGCCCGCAGCCGTCATGGATTTTGCCAGTTCCTGGTCATACATGCTCTGCCAGAACTGCTCTTCGCGGCCTTGCAGCATATTGGTCTTGGGCAGGGTGTTGCGCATTTCCTGCCACATTTTCTGGATAAAGATCGATTCGAAACCTTCGCAGGCTTCGCGCAGTTTTTTTTCTTTTTCCGCTTCCGTCATTTTTTTGCCGTTGAGATTCCCTATGCCCGCCAGGCGGGATTGAAACTCGCGGCGGGATACTTCCGCCGTTCCGGCTTCATGCGGCACAAGGCCGGTGGTCAGGGGAGAGGTCATTTATATTACCTCCAGTTCCGCCAGCAGCGCACCTGAAACCTGCATGGTGCGCAGGATGGAGATGAGGTCGCGCGGAGTGGCCCCGATGGAATTGAGGCCGTCCACCAGTTCCTGAAGAGTGGCTCCCTCCACGATAACGAGGTGACGGTTTTCTTCACGCACGTTGGTTTCCGTGGTGGGCGTCACCACGGTCTGCCCCTGCGAGAAGGGGCCGGGCTGCGATACCTGCTCGCCCTCCTGCACGGTGATCTGCAAATTGCCGTGCGCCACGGCGGTGCGGGTAATGCGCACATCGCGGCCGAGCACCACTGTGCCGGTTTTTTCATCCACCACCACCTTGGCGGCGGTGTCGGGGCTTACGTCCAGGTTTTCGATGGAAGCCATGAGGGGAACCATGTTGTTGCGGTACTGCGCCGGAATATCCATCGTGATGGACATGTCGTCGATGGCGCGGGCAAAGGGGCCGCCCATGGCGCCGTTGACGCGCTCGGCAACCTGCTGGGCCA
>NZ_JBAIYW010000040.1:0-1004 GCF_036763055.1 Desulfovibrio sp. 1214_IL3152
GAGCTGTTCTTGCCTGCTCGCGCGTTTTTGCGCGGGGGGCTTGCGGGGAGCGGGTTTTTCCGCCACAGGCGGCTGTGGCTTTTCCACAGGCTTTTTCTGAACGGGGTTCGGCGGTTCGGGGGGCGTTTCTGCCACGGGAGGAACCGGTGCGGTAAATGGGGATTCCTCGGCCAGCAGGCGTTTTTCCTGTTTGGGGACAGGCTGCTCATGCCGTATCTGCATGTCGGCAAAGCGCATGGACATGGCAATGGACCCGGCAGCGGCCGCCGGAAGCGCCATGCCCGGCGGGCGGACAGATGCCAGCAGCAGGGCAGCGGTCACAAACATGCAGGACATGAGGCTTACGGCATAGTTGCGGCTGCGCTTTTGCGCGGCGGTGTCACAGTGCCTGGTCCGGCGCGGATGACTGGGTGCTGATAACAAAGCGTCCCCCTCTCTTGGTCTTGGCCTGATCAACCACGTTGACAAAGGCGTCAAATGGGGCCTTTTCGTCCACGTGCAGATTCAGCAGTGCGCCGGGCATGGTATCCAGCACTGCGGGCAGGTCGTCTTTGCTGATTTCCCTGCCTTCATGGTGCATGGTGCCGTCTTTCTTGATGGCAATGACAAGTTCCCGGCCATGCGCCGCGTCCGGCGCGCCTTCTTCAGCTTTGGGCAGTACGATGTCCAGTACGGGCTTGCTGAACGAGGCGGTAAGAATGAAAAAAACCAGCAGCATAAAAACCACATCGATGAGTGGCGTGAGGTCAATGGTGGCCTCTTCGTCCAGATCAAACATGGCTCCTCCTTAGAGCATTTGACACTTGAAATGCTCATTTACGGCAGGCAAAAGCCTGCCTGCGCGCATTCCGTGGCAAGGATTTTCCTGAAAATCCTTGCAGAGCAGTTAACGCATTTCATTTGTAAACAGCTCTAGGCGGGCTCTTTTTCCGCGTTGACCGGGCATGTTCCGGCCTGATCCGGTCTGGCGCGGCCGGCTGGCGCGGCAGCTCCAAAGGCAGGGC
>NZ_JBAIYW010000030.1:0-1003 GCF_036763055.1 Desulfovibrio sp. 1214_IL3152
TGAAGAACGCCAGATGCCCACGGCATCGGCCAGCGGCAGCACCTTGGGCAACAGCCCGGTATGGCCGTCTGCGGCGTAAAGTTGCGCCATGTATCGCCAGGGGCGATTGTGCGGCACAATAAGCAGCGCGGAACCGGGACGCCCGCCCGTGATCTCGTGCAGATGCGCTTTAAGGGCGGGCAGAAAAGGGCGCTGCCAGGGAAAAACCAGAAAAGGCGAACTACTCATGCGGATAATCCTCTGCGGGCAAAAGGCCGTCGCAGCGCGGGGCAAGCTCTGAAGCTTCGTCCGGCGTCACCAGACGAAAACAGCGCTGGTCAAGGTATACCAGCAGGCCCATGACGGGGGTGCTGTCGTTTCCGCGTCCCGGGAGCAGGCCGCCAAGATATTTGCGTACCTGCTCCACATGGGCGGCTTCGGGCTGGCCGCTTTTATAGTCAATGATCAGCAGTCCCCAGGGTTCGTGAACCAGCAGGTCCATGCGCAAAAGCTGCCCCTGTGGAGTCATTATGGAATGTTCGGGCCAGCCGTTGGCGAGCCAGCGCGCGCTTTGCGGCTGACTTGCAAACCAGTGCAACGCTTCAAATGCGCCGTGGCGCAAGGCCGCATCATCGGGAACAGACAGCGGATAATGACGGAGGCCAAAGTTCAGGGCTGCCTGAGCATCTTCACGCGGATTGCCGGTAAGGCGCAGGTGCTCCAGACAGAAATGCAGCAGATTGCCACGGTCTTCGGGCTGAAAGTCAAAAGCGGCCAGAGGGTTGCGAAAGATCTTCAGGCGCGGCAGCCACTGCATGGGACGCCAGTCTTCGGTATTGGCATCCCTCACGGTGTTTTTTGCATGCCCTGCGGCACTATGTGCCGTTCCGTCAGAAAGGGGACGGTTCTGCTCCTGATCCATACCTGTGGCAAGGCTGCCCGGCATGGCGTCCGTGGCGGGAGTGACGGCGGGTGTGCTTGTCGTGCCGTCGGTGTGCTGTACGCCGGGCATGGGAGGCATGAG
>NZ_JBAIYW010000444.1:0-1001 GCF_036763055.1 Desulfovibrio sp. 1214_IL3152
GGCCGTGGCTGTGCCGCGCGGCCAGGGGGCGTAGATCATGTCTATGCCTGCCTCCCTGAACCGGCGGGCCAGATAGACCCCGGCGCAAAAAGCCCAGAGATTTTCGCCCAGGGTTTCAATGCAGCGCCAGCGGCGGAACATGGTGCGCCTGAAAATCCGGCCCAGCCGCAGGGGATGCGTGAACATCTCGCGCAGCACTTCACCCAGGATAGCCGGCAGCGCCCGAGTACCCATAGTTATGGTCTCCCGCGCCACGTTGCGCATTTCCGTGGAGCAATGGCGCAGGTTGGGTCCATACAGACTGTAGACCGCCACAGGAAGGCGCTTGCGCAGCCCCTGCACCTCACGGAATATAAAGGGCTGGGTGAAAAGCGGATACCAGAGCAGCACACAGGCCACATGGGGCAGGCCGGGCGCAAATGGCGGCGCGGTGAGCGTTTCGCTTGTTGTGTCTTTTGTCATTGCTTGCTCCTGAGCGTCTGCAAGGGGCAAATCCACAGGTTGTATTCGGGCATGCACTTTGTTTCAAAGACAAAATGCCCTAAGGCCGCGCATGATGCAACACGTCGCGGGGCGGCGCGAGCGCCGCCGGAAACCGCGCTGAAAATGAAATGCCACAGTAAAACGCACAGCGCCCAACGCTGTTCCGCCATACGGCAACCAGGCGTGAACGCATTTTTATGGCAGCTTCGCTTTGAGATTGCGGCTTTACGGCAGCAAGGCGCGCTTAAGCCCATCTCGCGGACCGCGCTACGCCTCGCTTCACGAGCCCAGAGCATTTCGTCAGTATAAACAGTGTGATAGTTGAAATGCCCTGCCCCAAACAGGTCGGATTATGAAAACCAGGTCCAGTCATTGGGTCCGGCGGCCGCAGTCGGGAGCAGACCGCCGCTGTCCGGAGCGGCAGGCCCCAGGGTTTCGCGCAACTGCTCCATAGTCAGGCAGCGCACGTTCCAGCGGGCCATGAGCCAGTCTGTCCAGGCCAGTATCTTGCTCATGAG
>NZ_JBAIYW010000033.1:0-1001 GCF_036763055.1 Desulfovibrio sp. 1214_IL3152
GGGGGCCGCAGGGTGCGCCGCGTGGTCACTACTGCCGCACCTGCCCCTGCCCCAGCACCACGAATTTGGTGGTGGTCAGTTCCTCAACGCCCATAGCCCCATAGGCATGCAGTTTGGATGTGGATATGCCGATTTCCGCTCCCAGGCCGAGCTGTCCACCGTCGTTGAAGCGGCTGGACGCATTGACCGCCACCATAGAGGCGTCAGCCTCGCGCAGAAAGCGCATGGCCTTGGCATAGTCGTTGGTGCAGATGATTTCTGTATGATTTGATCCGTAGCGGGCGATGTGGTCCAGCGCTTCATCCATGCTGTCCACCACACGGACGGCGAGCACAAGATCGTGAAATTCCTGCCCCAGGTCTTCAGCCTGCTGAGGGACAACGTGCCCTTGCGCGGTCTTCTCCATAAGGGGCAGGGCCTTGGCGTCAGCCCGGAATTCCACGCCCGCCGCGCCGAGTTTTTCCGCCACCAAAGGCAGAAAACGCGGGGCGGCATCCTTGTGTACCAGCAGGCATTCCAGCGCGTTGCACACGCCGGGCCGCTGCACCTTGCCGTTGAAAACGATGTCCAGCGCGCGTGCAAAGTCGGCGTCCGGCTCAATATAGGCGTGGCACACGCCCTTGAAATGCTTGAGCACGGGCATGGTGGCGGCTTCGGTAACCGCGCGCACAAGCCCTTCGCCCCCACGGGGAATGATCACATCAATATATTGGTCGAGCTTGCACAGGGCGTTAACAGCCTCATGCCCCGGAACCGTCACAAGCTGCGCCGCAGAGGCGGGCAACCCGGCCTGCATCATGGCTTCCTGCAGGGCCTGAGCCAGAGCGGTATTGGAATGTATGGCCTCGCTGCCGCCACGGAGGATAACGGCATTGCCCGCCTTGATGCACAGGATGGCCGCATCAATGGTCACATTGGGGCGGGCCTCGTAAATCATGGCGATCACGCCGAGCGGTATGCGCATCTTGCCCACCAGCAGCCCGTTGGGGCGTTGCCACTGG
>NZ_JBAIYW010000605.1:0-1000 GCF_036763055.1 Desulfovibrio sp. 1214_IL3152
TCCCGCGCCAGAGCGGCGTAGCGCGCCACGCGCACCCGCTCAAGGCCCGTGAGATTGCGAAAGCGGCCTTCAAGAATGGCTGTGAGCCGCGTTCCCGCCACAAGGGCCACATCTTCGTCCGTAGGCAGCGCCATCGGGATAAGACCTATCTTGTAATGCTTTGCAATGCGGTCAAGTTCCATGCGCTGCATGACGTCCACCAGCGAAATGACCGTACCGGCGGCTCCGGCCCGGCCTGTGCGCCCGGCCCGGTGGATGTAGCTTTCGTGATCTTCCGGCGGCTCGTATAAAAACACGTGGGAAAGCTCGGGGATATCAATACCGCGCGCGGCCACGTCCGTGGCGACCAGATACTGAAGCTTGCCCTGCCGGATTTTTTCAAGCACGGCCTCACGCCGCGACTGCGAAAGATCTGCGGAAAGCTCGTCGGCATTATAGCCAAAACCCTGAAGCACGCCGGTCACATAGTGGACATTGGACTTGGTATTGCAAAAAATGATGGCCGACGCCGGGTTTTCCGTCTCAAGCAGACGCACCAGGGCGCGGTCTTTATCCATCGGCTTCACTTCGCAGAAGAGATGCTGCACTTCGGCCACATGCACTTCCTTTTGCGAAAGCGAAAGCATGGCCGGCTCGGCCATGAATTCCCCGGAAAGCTTGAGCACATGAGGGGGATAGGTGGCCGAGAACAGGCAGGTATGGATGCGCCGCCTGGGCAGGTAGCGCTGTATTTCCTTCATGTCGGGGTAGAAGCCGATGGAAAGCATGCGGTCGGCCTCGTCAAAGACCAACTCGCGCAGGTCGCCGAGGTCCAGGGTACGGCGCAGCAGGTGGTCAAGCACACGGCCTGGCGTGCCGACAATAAGCTGCGCGCCGTTGCGCAGGGCGTCCATCTGCTTTTTGTAGCCCACGCCGCCGTAAACGGCCACGGTCACAATGCCCGTCCCCTCAAACAGCACGGCAGCCTCGCGCTCCACCTGCACGGCCAGTTCCCGCGTGG
>NZ_JBAIYW010000060.1:0-1000 GCF_036763055.1 Desulfovibrio sp. 1214_IL3152
TCCCTTCGGGCAGGTCTGTAAGGGCCGTCAGCAGCAGGCAGTGAGAAGCATGGCTGGCCGTGCCGTTTCGTGTCGCGGGGGCGGGCAGCCACATGCGGCCGGTTACCTTGAGAAGGGGCGTGCCACAGGCTCCGCAAAAGGTTGCGCCCACTGGCAGCGGGGGCAAGGCCCATTGTTCGGGGGCCATGAGGACGTGCCACGGAAAGTTTTTTTCAAGAGGCATGCCCCCCGGCTGGAGCGGCAGGCACTGGTCTTTCTGGCAGGCGCGCACATGCAGCAGAATGTTCATAGTATGCTCCGGAAAAACCCCTGGCGGGTGTCGGATTCGTGCAAATAATAGAATATTGTAGCCGCAAGCGCGATGGGTTACAAGTCCAATACGCGCCCGCGCCTGCCCGGTCTGGCCGGGCGCGGAGCATATTTTTCAAGGAGTTTCAGTTATGACCACTCGCAGCCAGGATCAGACCCGGGACCTCAAGGTTCTCGGCACAGGCCGCCTTACCGCCCCTGAAGGAGGCCCCAGCGTTGCTCTGCTGGAGGCTTTTCCCAACTGTTTTCCGCAACGGCCCTATGTCATCAGCGTCAGCTTTCCCGAATTTACCTCGCTCTGCCCCGTGACCGGCCAGCCCGACAGCGGAACCATAACCGTTGAGTACATTCCCGACGAACTGTGCGTGGAATCCAAAAGCTTCAAGCTGTATATGTTTGCTTTTCGCAATCATCAGTCCTTTATGGAAACCATCACCAACAACGTGCTGGAAGACCTGCGCGTTTTGCTCAATCCCTGCTGGTGCCGGGTCAAGGGGCTGTTCGCGCCGCGCGGCGGCACGCGCATTCACGTTTTTGCGGAGACGTTCAAGGACGGCATGTCTGACGAACAGAACGCCCTTGTGCGTGAAACCGTCCGTTCCTGGAAATCCGAACCGGACCCGCACCGGCCGTAACCGCAGCCGCGCCGTCTGCCTTTGCATTCAGGCGGCGCGACCTTGCAGATCGGAAG
>NZ_JBAIYW010000294.1:0-20310 GCF_036763055.1 Desulfovibrio sp. 1214_IL3152
TGCCGCCCGATCAGGTGGAAGAAGCCTGCACCCTGCTGCGCGCTGGCGGTGACCTTGCCTGCCTTGTGGGCGAAGTTGCCGAGCCTCGGCCGGACGGCAGGGCGCTGGTATTGCGCTGATTTTTCGGACAGCAGATATCTGCACCCTGATTTTGCGCCGTTGCCCTGATGCCGGAAGCTGCACTTTTTTGCGCTCCCTGAGGTTGCCGCAAGAGGAGCCCCCCAGGGTTTTGTTGCTGTTTTTTCATGCCTCCGGCTTGCCATGAGGCCCGGAAGCATTATCTTAAGAAAGTTGCGTCTCCGTCATGGTTTCCACATGCGCTGCCACCCGGTTTTTACAACAGGTATGGCCGGTCGCCGCTTGCGGGGCGAGAGCAAGTGTGCTATGGAAACACGCTTTGCGAGAGTGGCGGAATTGGTAGACGCACTGGACTTAGAATCCAGCACCGTAGGTATGGGGGTTCAAGTCCCCCCTCTCGCACCATCACGCCCACCCAGAAAAGGAGTCCCTCGTGGAATATAGCGCTGAAGACATTTCGCCGGTCAGAAAAAAAGTCGTCATCACCACGGATCCCCAGGAAGTGGAAGCTTCCATCATGGGCACGATCGCCCTGTACAAGACTTCCGTACAGGTTGACGGTTTCCGCAAGGGCAAGGTTCCGGCCTCGGTCATCGAGCAGCGCTTCCGCGACAAGATTTATGAAGAAGCCCGTCAGGACCTCATCAACGTACACATCAATGACGTGATGCAGAAGCTCGACGTCATGCCGCTGGCCGGTCTTGATGTGGACACGCCCGATGCTTTCGAGCGCGGTAAGGGCTTTGCCTACACCATCGAATTTGAAGTGCTGCCCACGTTTGAACTGCCCCCCTACGAAGGCATGGATGTGGAGCAGGAAAAAGTTGTGGTGGACGAAAAAGAAGTGCAGGAAGTGCTTGACCGCATCCTGCGCGACCGCGCCCAGCTTGTACCCGTTGAAGGCAAAGGCCCGGCCGTGGACGGCCAGATAGCCACCGTTGACTTTGCCGCCTTTGAAAACGGCGAGCCTGTGGAAGGCGTCAAGGCTGAATCTTTTGACCTGGCCCTGGGCGAGCGTCAGGCTCTGGAAGACTTTGAGGCTCTGGTCAAGACCATTGCTTACGGTGAAGAAGGCGAGGGCGAAATTCACTTCCCCGAAGACTTCATTGCCAAGGACCTGGCCGGCAAGACCGTGACCATGAAGGTCAAGGTGCACGCCATCAAGGAACGCAAGCTGCCCGAGCTTGATGATGAGCTGGCAAAGAGCCTTGGTCTTGAAAGCGTGGAAAAGCTGAAAGAAGCCATCACCAAGAGCTACACTGAAAGCCGCACCGGCCTGAACAGGAGCGCGGCCCAGAAGAACCTGCTGGACGGCCTGCTCAAGATGGCTGCATTCGAGCTGCCTCCGAGCCTGGTGGAAACCCAGATGAACACGCTGCTGGCCGACATGGCCGGTCGCCTGGAACGTCAGGGCCGCAGCCTTGAAAGCCTCGGCAAAAGCATGGAGGAACTGCGCAAGGACATGCAGCCCCAGGCTGACGAACTGGCCCGCGCCCAGGTGCTTCTGCTTTCTGTTGCCAAAAAGGAAGGTCTGGACGTTACCGACCACGAAGTCACCACGCAGATTTACCAGCTTGCCATGCGCACCGGCGAAGACTTCAAGTCCCTGCGCGAGCAGTATGAGCGTTCGGGCATGATCTTTGTGCTGCGCGACCGCATGCTGGCTGACAAGGCCATGGACCTCATTTACGCCAAGGCCAATGTCAAGGAAGTGGAGCCGAAGGCTCCCGAAACCGGAGCAGAGGCCGATGCCGCGCCGGGCGCATCCGCCAGCGCTCAGGAAAGCAAGCAATAATCAGGGAAGGCGGCCCAGAGGCCGCCTTTTGCTTTTTTCGCGGCGCAATGCCGCATATATCGCCCCTTGGGGCCATGTCAGTGAGGCTTTCATGTCGCTCATACCTATGGTTATCGAAACCACCGGCCGTTCTGAACGCGCCTACGATATTTATTCGCGCCTGCTCAAGGACCGCATCGTTCTGCTGGGTTCCGAGGTCAACGACACCGTGGCCTCGCTGATCTGCGCACAACTGCTTTTTCTTGAATCGCAGGACCCGGAAAAGGAAATTTCTCTCTATATCAACTCGCCCGGCGGCTCTGTTACCGCTGGTCTTGCCATCTATGACACTCTGCGCTTCATTTCCGCGCCGGTTTCCACGGTGTGCATGGGGCGTGCTGCCAGCATGGGCGCTTTTTTGCTGGCCGCGGGCAAGCCGGGGCTGCGTTATGCCCTGCCCAACAGCCAGATCATGATTCACCAGCCTTCGGCCGGGTATCAGGGGCAGGCCACTGATATAGAAATCCACGCCAAAGAGGTGCTGCGCCTCAAAGAGCGCCTTAACCGCATACTTGCCGAAAATACCGGTCGTCCTTACAAGGATATTGTCAAGGCCACCGAACGCGATAACTTTTTGACTCCTGAAGAAGCCAAAGACCTGGGCATCATCGACCGCGTGCTGGTTTCGCGCCAGGACATGGCTCAGGAAAAGAGCGAATAATCATGGCTAAGAACGATAAAAACAAGGTCAGCGAGCCTTTGAGCTGCTCCTTCTGCGGGCGCAGCGAACTGGAGGTGCGCAACCTCATCGTGCAGGATGGCGCGAGCATTTGCGACAAGTGCGTCAAGGCATGCAATGACATCATTGTACGCGACCAGATGGAAGTTGCCGAAGACACCGGGCCGCTGCTTTCGCCGCAGGAAATCAAGGACAGGCTTGACCAGTACGTTATAGGACAGCACGAAGCCAAGAAAATTCTTTCTGTGGCCGTGCACAACCACTACAAACGCGTGTTCTATGCCGATGCCCTGGGCGACGACGTGGAACTGGAAAAAAGCAATATTCTGCTGGTGGGGCCTTCGGGCAGCGGCAAAACGCTGCTGGCGAAAACCTTGGCCCGCGTGCTGCGCGTGCCTTTTGCCATAGCAGACGCCACCACCCTTACCGAGGCGGGCTATGTGGGCGAGGATGTGGAAAACATTCTGGTTCAGCTGCTGCAAAACGCCGATTACGACCTTGAAGCCGCCAGCAAGGGCATCATCTATGTGGACGAAATCGACAAGATTTCCCGCAAGGGCGACGGCCCCTCCATTACGCGCGACGTGTCCGGCGAAGGTGTGCAGCAGGCCCTGCTGAAAATCATTGAAGGAACCGAGGCCAATATTCCTCCCAAGGGCGGGCGCAAGCACCCGCAGCAGGAATTCATCCGCATGGATACGCGGAATATCCTGTTTATCGTGGGCGGCGCCTTTGTGGGCCTGGACAAGATTGTGGAATCGCGCATGAGCGGCGGAGCAATGGGTTTTGGGGCCAAGGTCCGTGCCAGCAAGGAAATGCCCCTGGGCGAACTGCTGGACAGGATACATCCTCAGGATCTGGTCAGGTTTGGCCTTATCCCCGAATTTGTGGGCCGTATTCCCATCATCACCCATGTGGATGAGCTGGACGAAGCCGATCTGGTGCGCATTCTCACGGAACCGAAAAACGCTCTGGTGCGTCAGTACCAGAAGCTGTTCAGCCTTGAGAACGTGGCCCTGCGCTTTACGCCCAATTCCCTCAAGGCCATTGCGGCCAAGGCCATTGAGCGCAAGACCGGCGCGCGCGGCCTGCGCAACGTGATGGAGCGCACCATGCTGGATATCATGTTCCGGCTGCCCTCCATGCCCAATGTGCGCGAATGCCTCATTAACCGGGCCGTGATCGAGAAGGGCAAGGAGCCTGTGCTCCTGTTCGGTGAAGCGGACGAAAGCCTTGTGAAAGAAAAAAAGCAGGCTGGCGGCGATCGGGCATCCTAGAGCAGATTAACTTTGAGAATGTACATTCTCAAAGTTTAAGCCACGCTCGTTTCGCTGCTTAACCGCGCAAGTAAATAGCTCTGCTGTCTTCGCGGCAGTCGTTGGCGAGCCTGCGAGCCTTACGAATGGCGACAGTGGTTGTGTGGAAACAAACCGCTCGTTACACATGGTGTCTGCAAGCGTAATTTCCCGCGTTACAACTCTTGAAGCATCCGTAACTTCCTTTGTCGTAACGGCTGAAGCTGCGCTTACGCCTTCGCGGCGGGCGTCTGCTCGCGCAGCCGCCAGAGCAATTTCAAAGTGAAATTGCTCTGGCCTCAAGGGCAAGAAGCTTTCCCCAAAGGGCTATATCGTCAAAGACGGCAAAAAATGGTTTGAAATAAACAAGAAGTAAGCCATCATGACACGTGCGCAGCATTGGGACCGGCACGGGGGCTTTTGCAGCCGCGCCGGTTTTGCTTGAAGGCGCCCACGGTCGGGGCAGTGGTTTGACTTTTTTCAAAGAACTCTGCCCCTACAGCGCTGGAAAAGTGTTTTTCTTGGAATCGAAGCCTGGGCGCAAGCCCGAAAAAACGGCGAATAAGCGAGATTTTTAAAAAAATTGCATGAAAATGCATTTTTTACTTGCCAAGCGGGACGGAAGTGGCTAAATAGCACTCTTGCCGCTGGCGTAGCTCAACTGGCAGAGCAGCTGATTTGTAATCAGCAGGTTGCGGGTTCGAGTCCCATCGCCAGCTCCATATTACGCTGAACAAAGGACGGACACTTGCCCGACCTTTGCGGCAAGAGTGGAGGGGTTCCCGAGTGGCCAAAGGGAACAGACTGTAAATCTGTCGTCGTAAGACTTCGGTGGTTCAAATCCACCCCCCTCCACCACCACTTTTCCGTCTTCCATTTTTTGGACGGTTGGTGGCTGGTTACAAAAAACTGCCTTGGCTGTAGGAGACAGGGTGCCTGTCGGGGAACTACGGTAGCGTGCGGGAATAGCTCAACGGCTAGAGCATCAGCCTTCCAAGCTGAGGGTTGCGGGTTCGAATCCCGTTTCCCGCTCCATTCCTGCTGAATTCCTCCCCCTCAGTCAACCCGTCCGCCAATGCACGTTCCCTGGTGTCCAGGGACTGAATGCGGACAGCGGGCCGCCCAACGGTTTTTTTCCCACTGCCGCAGCCGTTACGCGAGGAGCAGGCGTTACACACGCAAGGCTTGAAGCACTTTTTTGTAACGCAGGTAAAACGCAAACATTATTTTCTCCAGGGAGACGTACAATGGGCAAGGAAAAATTTGAACGCAAAAAGCCCCATGTAAACATCGGCACCATCGGCCACATCGACCACGGCAAAACCACTTTGACCGCGGCCATCACCAAAGTTGCCAACTTGAAGAGCGGCGGCAAGTTCATTTCGTATGACGAAATCGACAAGGCCCCCGAAGAAAAAGAACGCGGCATCACCATTGCCACCTCGCACGTTGAGTACGAAACTGACAAGCGTCACTACGCTCACGTGGACTGCCCCGGTCACGCCGACTACATCAAGAACATGATCACCGGCGCTGCCCAGATGGACGGCGGCATCCTGGTGGTGGCGGCTACCGACGGTCCCATGCCCCAGACCCGCGAGCACATCCTGCTTGCCCGTCAGGTCGGCGTGCCCCAACTGGTGGTGTTCCTGAACAAGTGCGACCTCGTGGACGACGAAGAGCTGCTTGAACTGGTGGAACTGGAAGTGCGCGAACTGCTTTCTTCCTACGACTTCCCCGGCGACGATGTACCCGTGATCCGCGGTTCCGCCCTGAAGGCCCTGGAATCCGAAGACGCCAACGCCCCTGAAGCCAAGTGCATTCTTGAACTTCTGGACGCTTGCGACTCCTTCATTCCTGAGCCTGTGCGTGACATTGACAAGCCCTTCCTGATGCCCATTGAAGACGTGTTCTCCATCTCCGGCCGCGGCACCGTTGTGACCGGTCGTGTGGAACGCGGCGTCATCAAGGTCGGCGAAGAAGTGGAAATCGTGGGCATCAAGCCCACCGTCAAGACCACCTGCACCGGCGTTGAAATGTTCCGCAAGCTGCTCGACCAGGGTGAAGCCGGCGACAACATCGGCGCCCTGCTGCGCGGCACCAAGCGTGACGACGTGGAACGCGGCCAGGTTCTTGCCGCTCCCAAGAGCATCACGCCCCACAAGAAGTTCAAGGCTGAAGTGTACGTGCTCTCCAAGGAAGAAGGCGGTCGTCATACCCCGTTCTTCACCGGGTATCGTCCCCAGTTCTACTTCCGTACCACGGACATCACCGGCGTCATCAGCCTGCCCGAAGGTGTGGAAATGGTTATGCCTGGCGACAACTCGCAGTTTATTGTTGAACTCATCGCTCCCATCGCCATGGAAGCCGGCCTGCGCTTCGCCATCCGCGAAGGCGGACGCACCGTTGGCTCGGGCGTGGTGACCGAAATCAACGAGTAGTTTTATGAGAGTCAACATCCTTCTGGCTTGCACTGAGTGCAAACGCCGCAACTACAGCACCCGGAAGAACAAGAAAAATACTACCGGTCGGCTGGAAATGAAAAAGTATTGCCCCTGGGACAAGAAGCACACGGTGCATCGCGAAACCAGGTAACATAATTCCGCCGGGGGGCGTTAAGCCCCCCGGACGGCACGCAGGGCAGTAGCTCTAACGGCTAGAGCGGCGGTCTCCAAAACCGCATGTTGGGGGTTCGAATCCCTCCTGCCCTGCCATTTTTTATCTCCGGACAACACCATGGCAAAAAAACAAGCTCAAGCTGCCGACCTCAAGGCCGATAAAGCCCCCAACGTCTTTGTGCGCTTTGCGCGCTATGTAGAAGACGCCAAGGCCGAGTTGCGCAAAGTGACGTGGCCCACGGTAAAAGAAACACGTAAAGCCACCTTGGCCGTGTTGGGCTTTGTAGCCGTGATGGCCGTCATCTTGGGGCTGGTTGACCTTGGTCTGTCATCCCTGATCAAGACCATACTGTCCTGAAGGCCCATATGAAAGATCCTGTTATCGACGAAACTTCCGAGCTGTCGAAAAAAGCTCGCTGGTACATTGTGCACACGTACTCAGGTTTCGAGCAGCGTGTGCAGAAAACCATTAACGAGTTGCGCCGCACCGGGCAGGAACAAGGTCTGATTGAAGAAGTAGTGGTTCCTACCGAAAAGGTCATTGAACCGACCAAGGGCGGACAACAGCGCACATCCACGCGCAAGTTCTACCCCGGTTATGTGATGGTGCGCATGGTCATGACCGACCTGTCCTGGCATCTGGTGCAGTCCATACCCAAGGTTACAGGTTTTGTGGGCGGCAAAAACCGTCCCACCCCCATGCGTGATGGAGAGGCTGAACGCATTCTGTCACTGATGGAAACACGCCAGGAAACCCCGAGACCCAAGTTCAACTTTGACAGGGGTGACGAGGTGCGCGTCATTGAAGGGCCTTTTGGAGGCTTTAACGGCGTGGTGGAAGACGTTAACTACGACAAGGGGAAGCTGCGCGTCTCCGTTTCCATTTTCGGGCGTCAAACGCCGGTGGAACTGGACTTTGCGCAGGTTTCCAAAGGCTAGCCCCTTCGTTTCAGAAGGGTTTTTGCGGAAGGGACACTTTCCCGGTCCGCACGGCGGGTTGCAGCACCCTTGAACAGCACGCCGCATAAAGTGCCACCTAACCTTGCTTAATGACTTGCCCCCGCGCGGCGGCCACGGCCGATCTGCGCGAGCATTGATGAAGGACAAAGCAAATGGCCAAAAAAGAAGTTGCCAAAATCAAATTGCAGATTCCTGCGGGCGCGGCCAACCCCTCCCCGCCGGTAGGTCCCGCCCTGGGTCAGCATGGCCTGAATATCATGGGCTTCTGCAAAGAGTTCAATGCCCGTACCCAGGACCAGAAAGGCATGATCATTCCTGTGGTCATCACGGTCTACGCCGACCGTTCCTTCACCTTCATCACCAAGACGCCCCCGGCCTCGGTGCTGATCATGAAGGCCGCCAAGATCGAAAAAGGCTCCGGCGAACCCAACCGTAACAAGGTTGGCAGCCTGACCCTGGCCCAGGTGGAAGAAATCGCAAAGCTCAAGCTGCCCGATCTCAACGCCGCCAGCCTGGAATCTGCCATTAAGTCCATTGCGGGTACGGCTCGCAGCATGGGCATTGACGTAAAATAAGGCCGCGCCGCAACGCGGAGGGTTCGCCCACCGCACCTTGCAGCTTTAACGGCCTTTGGGCGCAGCCCGTCGGCTCAAGCGAACCGACTGCAACGCCATCGTTGAAATCAATTGTACTGCCGCCTTCTCTCAAGCAGAAGACCGGCAGGAGATGCAAAACGACAAGGATTATCTCATGCCCAAACATGGCAAAAAATTTCGCAATGCTCTCGAAGGCACAGACCTTCAGGAGCGCTTCAGCGTAGAAGACGCTGTAGGCAAGTCGCTGGGCGCGGCCTTTGCCAAATTTGACGAAACCGTTGACGTGGCTATTCGTCTCGGTGTTGACCCCAAATATTCCGACCAGATGGTACGCGGCGCCGTTACCCTGCCCAACGGGCTTGGCAAGACCGTGCGCGTGGCCGTTTTCTGTAAGGGCGAAAAGCAGGCTGAAGCCCGCGAAGCCGGTGCGGATGTCGTGGGTGCGGAAGATCTGGTGGCCGAAGTCAAAGCCGGCAACCTCAACTTCGACGCTGCTGTTGCCACTCCCGACGTTATGGCTCTTGTGGGCCAGATCGGTCGTCTGCTTGGCCCCCGCGGCCTTATGCCCAACGCCAAGACCGGCTCCGTTACCTTTGACGTAGC
Source organism: Desulfovibrio sp. 1214_IL3152 (assembly GCF_036763055.1). NCBI lineage: Bacteria > Pseudomonadati > Thermodesulfobacteriota > Desulfovibrionia > Desulfovibrionales > Desulfovibrionaceae > Desulfovibrio > Desulfovibrio sp. 1214_IL3152. The sequence continues at coordinate 8,664 of NZ_JBAIYW010000294.1, forward strand.
CAAGGCCGTGACCGAACTCAAGGCCGGGCGCGTTGACTTCAAGGTCGACAAGGCCGGCGTGCTCCATGCTCCCCTTGGCAAGGTTTCTTTTGGTCCCGAAAAAATCCTCGGCAACCTCAAGGCTCTGCTTGATACCGTGAACCGCCTCAAGCCCTCTTCGGCCAAAGGCGCCTACCTGATTTCCATGGCGGTTTCCACCACTATGGGTCCCGGTTTCAAGGTGGACATGACCCAGGTAAAAAAATTTCTTGAAGGCTAGCCTTCAAGTTTGATGGCGGCCTGGCTACAGGCCGCCATCAAAATGTCTAAGGAACAGGAATACGAGTCGAAGACGGCAGGCGGGTTTTTTAGCCCTTAATCGCCCTGCCCAGACGCTTCTACTTTGGCTCGGCATTCCACCTGGCAACCCCGAACGTGAGAGGTATCACGTGAAAAGGTCTGAAAAAGCCGCAGTTATCGAAGCCATCAAGGCCAAGGCCGACAGGGCTTCTTTTGCTGTGCTGACGGACTTCAAGGGTATGACGGTGGAAGAGCTGACGAACCTGCGTGGCAGCCTTCGCACGGCTGGCGGCGAGTATCTCGTCGTTAAAAACACGCTGGCTCGTATAGCTCTGACCGACGGCACGCACGACGTTATCAAGGACAAATTCCGTGAAAACATCGGCGTGGCCTTTGGGTTCGATGACCCTGTGGCGGTGGCCAAGGCGTTGAGTGATTTTGCTAAGCAGAGCAAGCTTTTCGAATTGCGCTGCGCCAGCCTGGACGGCAAGGCTCTTGAAGCCGCCCAGATTGACGCGCTGGCCAAGCTGCCCGGCAGGGAACAGCTTCTCGGCCATCTGCTCGGCACAATGAACGCCGTGCCCACCAATTTTGTGTCGCTGTTTGCCAACGTGCTGCGTGGCCTGCTCTATGCCCTCAAGGGTATCGAAGAGCAGAAGTCCAACGCCGCCTAGTTGTGCATCACCGCAATCATCCGACTTTAAGCCAAAGATCAGGAGACTATCATGGCCGTTACCAAAGAAGAAGTTGTTGAATTTATCTCCAATATGACCGTTCTTGAACTTTCCGAGTTCATCAAGGAACTGGAAGAAAAGTTCGGCGTGTCCGCCGCTGCCCCCGCCGCCGCCATGATGGTGGCCGCCCCGGCCGCCGGTGGCGCTGCTGAAGCCGCTGAAGAAAAGACCGAGTTCGACGTCATCCTGAAGGAAGCCGGCGCCAACAAGATCGGCGTCATCAAGGTTGTGCGCGCTCTGACCAGCCTGGGCCTCAAAGAAGCCAAGGAAAAGGTTGACGGCTGCCCCTCCACCCTGAAGGAAGCCGTGTCCAAGGAAGAAGCCGAAGACGCCAAGAAGCAGCTGACCGAAGCCGGCGCTGTTGTCGAAGTGAAGTAAGCACGTTTTTTACGCGCTTTTTAGCGGGGCCTTCTGGCCCCGCTTTTTTTATTGGTCACAATTTGTTGCTGATTTTTTGTTTTTGCAGGCGTATTTTCTTTTTGCCAACTGCGTATTTTTTGTTTATATTTGGCAAGCGGAAAATTTTCTTCAGAAAAAGCTTGCCAAAATGTAAATTTCTTATTATGTATCCTCTTTCATGAACGGCACAGGAGGCCATTTTCTGTTTAATATAACTTACTGGATAAGTACATATTTTTAAGGTAGATACCCGAGCCCAAGCCCTGTTTACCCAGACAGGGATGGGTTTTTTTCGCCTTACCCCGCACAGTAAGCAATTGCCTCCCGCCGTGTCTTACGCTTTCAGGGTGCAGTGACAGCAAGTTTTTTGCCCGCCGGCTTCGGCAGATACTTCTTTGTCGCTCCGCCGGGGCGCAACCGCTACCTATCTTGAGGTACCCATGGGCCAGCTCACCAAACAGTTCGGCAAGATCAAGATCTCCCTCCCCATCCCCCATCTGCTGAATCTGCAGATAGACTCATATGAAAAGTTTCTTCAGGAAGGCGTTCCAGAAGCCGAACGCCGCCCTGACGAAGGACTTGAGGGCGTTTTTCATACGGTCTTTCCTATTGAAGACTTTAACAAAACCGCCAGTCTGGAATTTGTCAGCTATGAAATAGGCGAGCCCAAATACGACCAGGCCGAATGCATTTCCAAAGGCCTGACGTACGAAGCCCCCATGCGCATTAAAGTGCGCCTTGTGGTGTATGATGCAGATGAAGCCTCGGGCAACCGGACTATTCGTGACATCAAGGAGCAGGACATCTATTTTGGAACCCTGCCCCTCATGACCGAAAAAGGCACCTTTATCATAAACGGCACAGAACGTGTCATCGTCAACCAGCTCCAGCGTTCGCCCGGCATCATTTTCGAGCATGATGGCGGCAAGACGCATACCAGCCGTAAAGTGCTGTACTCGTGCCGCGTCATTCCCATGCGTGGCTCCTGGCTGGACTTTGACTTTGACCACAAGGACATTCTCTACGTCCGCATTGACCGCCGCCGCAAAATGCCCGCCACCATCCTGTTCAAGGCGATGGGCATGAGCAAGGAACAGATCCTTGACTACTTCTATACACAGGAAACCTACCGTCTGGAAGAACGCAACACCATCTTCTGGGAAGTGCGCAAGGAACTGTACCGCAAGGACAACGCCTATGCCGACATCGTCGACAGCGAAGGCAATGTCATCGTCAAGGCGGGCAAGCCCATAACCAAGCGTAGCTGGCGTCTTATCTGCGAAGCGGGTATTGAAGCCATTGAAATGCGCCCCGACACGCTGGACGGTATGTTTCTGGCCGCCGACGTGGCAGATCCCAAGACCGGCGAACTGCTGGCCGAAGCTGCGGACGAGATTACCCCCGGGCTGCTTGATCGCATGCGCGATGCGGGCATTGACCGCGTCAACGTGCTGCACACCAAGGGTAATGACACGTCTTCCTCCATCCGCGACACCCTCATGCTGGACCGCATTCCGGATCAGCTGAAGGCGCAGGAGGAGATCTACCGTCGTCTGCGTCCTTCGTCGCCGCCCACAGCGGAAATTGCGGCCAGCTTCTTCGACAACCTGTTCCGCAATCCCGACTATTACGACCTGTCGCCCGTGGGCCGGTACAAGCTCAACCAGCGCCTCAGCCTGGACGAGCCTTCCGATCTGCGCACCCTGACGGACAACGATATTCTCACGGCCATCAAGGTACTGGTCAATCTCAAGGACAGCCACGGCCCCGCCGACGATATTGACCATCTGGGCAACCGTCGCGTGCGCCTTGTGGGCGAACTGGTGGAAAACCAGTACCGCATCGGCCTGGTTCGTATGGAACGCGCCATCAAGGAGCGCATGAGCCTGCAGGAAATCTCCACGCTCATGCCCCACGACCTTATCAATCCCAAGCCTGTGGCCGCCGTGCTGAAGGAATTCTTCGGCACTTCGCAGCTGTCGCAGTTTATGGACCAGACCAACTCCCTTTCCGAAGTGACGCACAAGCGCCGCCTCTCGGCCCTGGGTCCCGGCGGTCTGACCCGTGAACGCGCGGGCTTTGAAGTACGCGACGTGCACACCTCGCACTACGGCCGCATCTGCCCCATTGAAACGCCCGAAGGTCCCAACATCGGCCTTATCGTTTCTTTGACCACCTTTGCCAAGGTCAATGACTACGGCTTTATTGAAACGCCCTACCATGTGGTGCGCGAAGGCCGGGTCACTGACGACGTGGTTCACCTTGACGCCTCCCGCGAAGGGGATCAGGTGGTGGCACAGGCCAACGCGCTGCTGGACGAACAGGGCAACCTGGTGGACGAATTCGTCACCGTGCGTGTCAAGGGTGAAGTGGAAATGCGCCATCGCGACGAAGTGACCCTTATGGACATTTCGCCCAGCCAGATGGTTTCCATTTCGGCGGCGCTCATTCCCTTTCTGGAGCACGACGACGCCAACCGCGCGCTCATGGGTTCCAACATGCAGCGTCAGGCCGTCCCCCTGCTTCGTTCCGAAAAGCCCCTTGTGGGAACCGGCATGGAAGTGGACGTGGCCCGCGACTCCGGCGCGTGCATCGTTGCTCCCGCCGACGGCAAGATCGAATACGTGGATGCGGATCGCATCGTGGTGGCCTACGAGGGCGATGTGTACAAAAAACAGGGCGGCGTGCGCGCCTATGACCTGCTCAAGTACCACAAGTCCAACCAGAACTCCTGCTTTGGTCAGAAGCCCAGCTGCTATCCCGGCCAGATAATCAAAAAAGGCCAGATCCTGGCTGACGGCCCGGGCATTGACGACGGCGAACTGGCTCTTGGCAAGAACCTGGTGGTGGCCTTCATGCCCTGGTGCGGCTACAACTATGAAGACTCCATCCTCATCTCCGAACGCACGGTGAAGGAAGACGTTTTCACGTCCATCCACATCGAGGAATTCGAGGTTGTGGCCCGCGATACCAAGCTGGGACCCGAAGAAATCACCCGCGATATTCCCAACGTCAGCGAAGACATGCTGCGTAACCTTGATGAAAGCGGTATTATCCGTATCGGCGCGGCAGTCAAGCCCGACGACATCCTGGTGGGCAAAATCACGCCCAAGGGCGAAACCCAGCTTACTCCCGAAGAAAAGCTCCTGCGGGCCATCTTCGGTGAAAAGGCCAGGGATGTGAAAAACACGTCCCTCAAGGTTCCCCCGGGAGTGGAAGGCACAATTATTGACGTCAAGGTCTTTAACCGCCGCTCCGGCGAAAAAGACGACCGCACCCTGGCCATTGAGGGGCATGACACTGCGGTGCTCGACCAGAAAGAGGCCGACCACCTGCGCGCCCTTACGGATCGCACCCGCGCCCTGCTGGCCCCGCACGTGGTGGGCAAACAGGTGGCTTCTTCCCTGCCTGGTAAAAAGAAGGGTGAAGTGCTGGTGGAAGCCGGCGCGGCCCTGACTGAAGAAATACTGGCCGGCCTGCCGGTGAAAAAGCTTTCCGGTCTTTTCAAGAGCAAGGAAGTCAACGATGTCGTGGCCGACATCCTCAAGCCTTACGACCAGCAGGTCGACTACCTGCACGCTATCTACGATTCCAAGCGTGAAAAGGTCACCGAAGGCGATGATCTGCCCCCCGGCGTCATCAAGATGGTCAAGGTGCACATCGCCATCAAGCGTAAGCTTTCTGTGGGCGACAAAATGGCTGGCCGCCACGGTAACAAGGGCGTTGTTTCCTGCATTCTGCCGGAAGAAGACATGCCCTTCTTCGCCGACGGCCGCCCCGTGGACATTGTGCTCAACCCCCTGGGCGTGCCTTCGCGTATGAACATCGGCCAGATCATGGAAACCCACCTCGGGTGGGGAGCCAAGGAACTGGGCCGCCAGTTGGCAGAACTGCTGGATTCCGGCGCGGCCATGCAGGTGCTGCGTGATGAAGTAAAGAGCATTTTCAGCTCTGACGACATCAACGCCCTGGTGGACGAGATGGATGAAGACGAGTTCAAGGCTTCCGTGAGCAAGCTGCGCAACGGCATCGTGACCAAAACACCTGTTTTTGACGGCGCCACCGAAGAAGAAATATGGAGCTGGATGGAAAGGGCCGGCCTTGCCAACGACGGCAAGACAACCCTTTACGACGGCCGCACGGGCGAAGCCTTCAAAAACCGCGTGACCACGGGCGTCATGTACATGCTCAAACTGCACCATCTGGTGGACGAAAAAATCCACGCACGCTCCACTGGTCCCTACTCCCTGGTGACGCAGCAGCCCCTGGGCGGCAAGGCCCAGTTCGGCGGCCAGCGCCTGGGTGAAATGGAAGTGTGGGCGCTGGAAGCCTACGGCGCCGCCTACCTGCTGCAGGAATTCCTCACGGTCAAGTCCGACGACGTGACCGGGCGCGTGAAAATGTACGAAAAAATAGTCAAGGGCGACAACTTCCTTGAAGCGGGTCTGCCCGAGTCCTTCAACGTTCTGGTCAAGGAACTCATGAGCCTTGGGCTCAACGTGACCCTGCACCAGGAAGAAGGCAAGAAAAAGCCCAAGCGTACGGGCTACATGAGAGAACGCGAGGACGAGGCTTAAACCGCCCCATTCGGCGGGCACGGACAAGCGTTGCGTCAGCCGTCAGCGGCATGCCCGCTCACGGCTGACGACAGCATAGCTAACGATTCCAACGAGCTTTTACCAAAGCAAGGTATTATATATGAGCCTGGACGATCTTTTCACCGCTCGCGGCACGTCGGCCAACGTGACCAACATCCGCAATCTGAAAGCCATCCAGATTTCCATCGCCTCTCCTGAAGCCATTCGTGAATGGTCTTACGGCGAGGTTAAAAAGCCGGAAACCATCAACTACCGTACCTTCAAGCCCGAGCGCGACGGCCTTTTCTGCGCCAAGATCTTCGGCCCTGTGAAGGACTATGAGTGCAACTGCGGCAAATACAAGCGCATGAAGCACCGCGGCATTGTCTGCGAAAAATGCGGTGTTGAGGTCATTGCTTCCAAGGTGCGTCGCGAGCGTATGGGCCACATTGAACTGGCCGCGCCCGTTGCCCACATCTGGTTTCTGAAGACCCTGCCTTCCAAGATCGGCACCCTGCTGGACATGACCATGGCCGATCTGGAAAAGGTGCTGTACTTCGACTCTTACATCGTGCTTGATCCGGGCCAGACCAATCTGCAGAAGCGTCAGGTCATTTCCGAAGACCAGTATTTGCAGATTCTGGACCACTACGGCAGCGACGAAGTGCTGACCGTTGGCATGGGCGCTGAAGCCGTGCGCAGCCTGCTGGAAGAGCTGGAGCTTGAAAAGCTGCGTACCGAACTGCGCGAAGAAGGCGAAGCCACCAAAAGCCAGACCAAAAAGAAAAAACTCACCAAGCGTCTCAAGATCGTTGAGGCTTTTCTTGAGTCGGACAACAAGCCCGAATGGATGATCATGGAAGTGATTCCCGTCATCCCGCCGGAGTTGCGTCCGCTCGTGCCCCTGGACGGCGGGCGTTTCGCCACCTCCGACCTCAACGACCTGTACCGCCGCGTCATCAACCGCAACAACCGTTTGAAGCGGCTGATGGAACTTGGCGCGCCGGAGATCATCATCCGCAACGAAAAGCGCATGCTGCAGGAAGCTGTGGACGCCCTCTTTGACAACGGCCGTCGCGGCCGCGCCATTGCGGGAACTAACGGCCGCCCTCTCAAGTCTCTTTCTGACATGATCAAGGGCAAGCAGGGCCGATTCCGCCAAAACCTGCTGGGCAAGCGCGTGGACTATTCCGGACGTTCGGTCATTACCGTGGGTCCTTACCTCAAGCTGCACCAGTGCGGCCTGCCCAAGAAGATGGCGCTTGAGCTGTTCAAGCCCTTCATCTACTCGGAGCTGGAAAAACGCGGTCATGCCTCCACCATCAAAAGCGCCAAGAAAATGGTGGAGCGCGAAGAACTGGTTGTCTGGGACATCCTGTCTGAAGTGGTGCGCGAGTACCCCATTCTTCTCAACCGCGCGCCTACCCTGCACCGCCTCGGCATCCAGGCCTTTGAGCCCCTTCTGGTGGAAGGCAAGGCCATCCGCCTGCACCCGCTGGTCTGCTCCGCATACAACGCGGACTTTGACGGTGACCAGATGGCCGTGCATATTCCCCTGTCTGTGGAGGCGCAGATCGAATGCCGCGTGCTCATGATGAGCACCAACAACATTCTTTCGCCCGCCAACGGCGGCCCGGTCATCGTGCCTTCGCAGGATATCGTGCTTGGCCTCTACTATATGACGGTGGAACGCAGCTTTGAAAAGGGCGAAGGCATGAGCTTCTGCGCCCCGTGGGAAGTGGAAAGCGCCTATGACGGCGGCATGGTTTCGCTGCACGCGCGGGTCAAGGTGCGCATGCCCGACGGCCACACGTATGACACCACGCCCGGGCGAGTGCTTGTAAGCGACATTCTTCCGGAAAAGCTGCCCTTTGACTACGTCAACTGCGTGCTGACCAAGAAGAATATCGCCCGCCTTGTGGGCGCGGCCTACGGCCAGTGCGGCATCAAGGCCACGGTCATTCTTTGCGACAAGCTCAAGGACATGGGCTACGAGTTCGCCACCCGCGCCGGTGTGACCATCGGCGTCAAGGACCTGACCATTCCCGACCGCAAGAAGGACATTCTTGCCACGTCCCAGGCTGAAGTGGACGACATCGAACACCAGTACCGCGACGGTATCATCACCCGTACCGAAAAGTACAACAAGGTGGTGGACGTGTGGACAAAGGCCACTCAGGATGTTTCCACGGAAATGATCAAGGAAATATCCTACGATGTGCTCACTGATCCCAAGACCGGCAAGCAGGAGAAAAACCAGAGCTTCAACCCCATCTTCATGATGTCCAACTCCGGTGCGCGAGGCAACCAGGACCAGATGCGCCAGCTTGCGGGCATGCGCGGTCTTATGGCCAAGCCTTCGGGTGAAATTATTGAAACGCCCATCACCTCCTCCTTCCGCGAGGGGCTGTCGGTGCTGCAGTACTTCACCTCCACACACGGCGCACGTAAAGGTCTGGCGGACACGGCCCTCAAGACGGCCAACTCCGGTTACCTTACCCGTCGTCTGGTGGACGTGGTGCAGGACGTCATTGTGTCCGAGCTTGACTGCGGCACGGTGGACGGCATTGAGCTGACCCACCTCAAGGATGGCGGCGATGTCAAAACGCCCCTGTCTGAACGCATCATTGGCCGCGTTCTGCTCTATCCCGTGTATGATCCCGATGCTCCTGAAAAAATCCTCTTGCCCGAAAACACCATTATTTCGGAGAAAGAGGCTGAACTCATCAGCGACAAGGGCATCTCTTCCGTTACCGTGCGCTCGCCCCTCACCTGCCAGGCCGAACGCGGCATCTGCGCCCTGTGCTATGGACGTGACCTTGGCCGCGGCCATCTGGTCAATACGGGCGAGACCGTGGGCATCATCGCGGCCCAGTCCATCGGCGAACCCGGCACACAGCTGACCATGCGTACCTTCCACATCGGTGGTACGGCATCCAGCACCATTGAAAAGAACAAGTTTGAAGCCCTCAACGCGGGTCGCGTCATCCTGAGCCGGGTCAAGGCCGTTACCAACAAGGACGGCATACACCTGGTGCTGGGCAAGAGCGGTCAGCTGACCATCGTGGACGCCCAGGGCCGCGAACGCGAAAAGTACATTCTGCCCAACGGCGCACGCCTGCTGGTGCATGATGGACAGGAGGTGGTCAAGGGTACGGTCATGGCCGAATGGGACCCCTTCAACGAACCCTTTGTGTGCGAAGAAGAAGGTACCCTGCGCTTTACCGACATCATTGACGGCAAGACCGTGCAGGAAAAGGTGGACGACATCACCCGTCAGGCCAGCCTGACAATCATGGAATACCGCACCACCAACTTCCGCCCGGCCATCTCCATCTGCGATGACAACGGCAACGTCAAAAAGCGCAGTCATGGCGGTGCGGCGGCCATCTACAGCCTGCCCGTCGGCTCCATCATCATGGTCAAGGACGGCGAGCACATCCAGGCCGGTGATATCATCGCCCGTAAGCCCCGCGAAACGGCAAAAACCAAGGACATCGTGGGCGGTCTGCCCCGCGTGGCCGAGCTTTTTGAAGTGCGCAAGCCCAAAGACATGGCCGTGGTTTCCGAAATATCGGGCACGGTCACCTATGCGGGCGAATCCAAGGGCAAACGCAAGCTGGTGGTCACGCCGGAAATTGGCGAAGCCAAGGAATATCTGGTTCCCAAGGGCAAACACATTACCGCCGCAGACGGCGACTTTGTGGAAGCCGGAGACCCGCTGACCGAAGGCTACCCCGAGCTGCACGACATCCTGCGCACCAAGGGCGAAAAATACCTGGCCCGCTATCTGGTGGACGAAATTCAGGAAGTCTACCGCTTCCAGGGCGTGGGCATTGACGACAAGCACATTGAAGTCATCGTGCGCCAGATGCTCAAAAAGGTGACCATTCTGGATTCCGGCGGCACCAGCTTCCTGGTGGGCGAACAGGTGGACAAGGGCGAATTCAAGCAGGAAAACCAGAAAGCTGTTGCCGAGGGTCGCGAACCCGCCACGGCGGAACCGCTGGTGCTCGGCATCACCCAGGCTTCGCTTACCACGTCCTCCTTCATCTCGGCGGCTTCCTTCCAGGAAACCACCAAGGTGCTCACTGAGGCTTCCCTTAAGGGCAAGATGGACTACCTGCGCGGCCTCAAGGAAAACGTCATCGTGGGTCGCCTCATTCCTGCCGGTACGGGCTACCGCGAATATGTCAACGGCGAGATCATGGTCCCCGACCAGAAGGAACGCCCTGACAAATTCCTTGAAGAGCTTGAAGAAAACCCCATTCTGGTTGATCTGAACAGCTAGGGCATTTGCGGAAATACAACAACACAAGAGGCGCGGGATTATCCCGCGCCTCTTGTTGTCGGCAATAAGCCGGGTACTTTTCTGCGCAAGGTTAACCAGCTTTGAAAACCTGCATGTCTGTAACTAAACAAAAACGGGTGAGGTGACGCTCAGCCATTGACAAAGCTGCGTCCAGAGCGGCATTGCCGGAAAATGAATACAAAACGGTCAGAACCTGCTGGCTTTCCAGAGTGATCATGGCCCGTGTGGAATCACTGGTGGGGCAGCCAAATGGCCCGGAGCGGTCAGCCAGAAGAGGAATATTTTCCAACGGTATTATTGACTTGCCTATACCTTCGTAAGACTCTCCTGCAATGCCCGGCCTAAAGACAATGTCATTTTCAATACGGGCCATATCATACGAGCCGAGTGAGAAACCTGTTTCCAGAGAAATCACGTTATTGGTATCTACCAGCGCATTGACCGTATAAAGCGCCTTGCCCTGTCGCAGCCTGCGATACAACGCTTCTGACGAAATGCGGTATCTGCCGGGGTTTGCGCCAAAAGCCTTGTAGGCAGACCTTCCCTCGCGAATATTGGGCATATCCGCAAGCTCCGTCGTGGCAAGCTGCCGTGTTAACTGTGCTTCCACATTATTCGCATAGTATTCAAGCAGAGCGGAATTTTCAGATGCCACGCTGACAGCGTAATACAGGCAACCCAGCGCTGCTTCAGGCCATACAGCTTTTATTGATGCATCAATGGTTACATTGGGAAATGACATGAGGTGTTCATCGCTTTTTGAAAATTTCACAAAACAGCGCAGGGGCTTCATTCACAGGCTCGTGGTCTCTGCGACAATCTATACGCATTTTTCAGCCTGTCAATTCTGGACGGCCTCCAAAGCATTTAAGCTTTTTCAAAGTTAAAATGCTCTGACATTTTCAAATGCTCAGTATAACACTTCACAATTTGAAAAAACTGCACTTGCCCCCGCACAGAGAACATCAGTTCACACAGGCATCAGCGCAGTTTCAACATTATAGAACTCCGGCAGCCTTCTGGCGCTGGCAGTACAATCCCCCCTCTTCCGCCCAAGCGCCATAAAAAATGCGGCATGCACATATGGCGCGTATGTGCATGCCGCGCAACGCCGGTTGGCTCAGCTTGTGGGGGCCGGAGGAGACTGCGTACACGGAGGACGCAGGCAGACAAGGCAGCCGGGCCGCACGGCGAAAGATGTTTTGTCATGATTGCTGTCGGACGCATCCTGCGCATGGTCGCGCCGGGATATAAAGAGCTGCAGGGCTCCCTTGGCTGCCGTACCCGCGCGGGCCTGCGCCAGCACACGCCCATCGGTGGTTATTACGGCGCAGACAGTGCCTTCA
>NZ_JBAIYW010000029.1:0-19843 GCF_036763055.1 Desulfovibrio sp. 1214_IL3152
CTCGGCGCACCCACCCCGGCCAGCGGCTTCATCGACATCGACATGCGCACCATCGTGCGGGATTCCGGTCTCGGCCAACGCCGCTGCGAACGGGCCATTGCCCTGCTGAAAGAAACCGGATTCATGCGAGTGAAGCAGCCCCGGCAACAGAACGAGGAAGGCGCATTTTTCGGCTGCCGGGCCATCCGCATTGTCACGGAAGCCCTTTTTGAAGCTTTGGGACTTGGCCCGATGCTGCACCGGGAACGGGCACGGGCCTCGGAGCGCCTGCGCCGCAAAGCCCAGAAGATGAACAAAAAGCTGTCTGACTTGATGACCCGCTTGCGGGGTTCCTTCAAATCGCCATCGAAACACGGTTTTCGGCTGCCCTTTGCCCGAACCGACGAAAGCCGGGAACAACGCACTCTCGCCTGGAATCGAAAATGGGGAGAACTGGTGCTCCGGGGCGTACCCCCTGAGGAGGCCCAGCGACAAACCAATGAGATTTTGGGCTATTCTTTGAGCTACAGCCCCGGCCAGGAATACCGCCGCCGCTGACGGGCGGTTACAAGAAAACGGCTCCGTGGCCTGCGCAACAACAGGCTATTTTGCGGCCAATACCTCAAAATCCAGTGTGCCTCGCTCCTCGCCGTTTACAAGCAGCGTAACGGAGTGCGTGCCGGGGTAGTGTTTCCGTGTGCTTACTTCCGCAAAAGAATGGCTTTTGGTGTACGACTTCTTTCCATTTTTCGGTAAGGAAATCTCGGAGATCTGGAATATCTTGCGGTTTCGTTTGCCGTTCGCCTTCATATAATCAATGCCGTATTCCAGCCGCACCCTGGCGACCTTTTTTGTCTCAATGGTAAAGGAAAAGCTTATGGCCTCGCCAATGGGAACAGATGCGGCACGCAGCGCAAAGCCGTCAACGTGCACAGAGTTGGCATCCGCAAAGCCAAAGATATTCAGCACGTTTCTGTCACCCTTTTTAAGAAGCGTCCTGCACCCATGCTTTACAATCCAGTCGGTGTGTGCATTTTTGCCGTACCAGTCTCTTGTGATTTTTGCGATCAACTCAGGATGCGTTTTGGAAATATCGTTAAGGTTATTGGCCACGCTTTTACGGACATACAGCGACGGATCGCTTTTCAGTCGCTCCAAAATGGCAAGAACCGGCAACGGATCTTTTTTGAAGCTGACGAGCGCCTGCCCCCACGGCAGCGCCGGGCGGCACCCCTCACTGGCAAGCCGCCGGACATGCTCATTGTCGTGCCCGGCCCAGGCAGCCATCTGCGCCATCATACGCGCTTCATGCTTTATGATGAACGGCCTCACGGCAAACTCGGCAGTTGAGTATGCGGTATATCGTTCGAGCGCGGCCATCGACACATCCCAATGAGCCGCGTCCTGCCCGTGGACTTCAACAAAATCCGGGAAGCACAGGAGCGTAAAGTCGGCAAAACCAGCGGGATACCCCGCAATGACTTTATCAAGGATCGCCAGGGCCTGTTCATAATCGCGCGGCAAATGCCTGCCCAGATGGATGGTGATTTGCCGCATGCGGGCTTTCAGTTCCAAGCTATCCCATGTTTCATCCATAATATCGGCGACAAAATCATCAACCGGAAACGGAGAGTATGCGGCACTGATACGCAGAGCCAGATCGTGAAGCGACTCGTAAGTAAACCTGTTTTTCAGCGGTTCCGGCATACGTTTCCTTTTTCAAGAGCTGTGCACGCACATTGCTCTCGAAATATGTGTCGCAAGGTCTGGCCTTAGGTGTCGCGCATAAATCCCCAAAAGGCAAAAATGAAGAAAGGCAACAATCAAACAGGTTGCCTTTCCAGGGGTAAACTTACAACGCCGACCCATACTCTTTAGCTTTCTTCAACAACGCGGGATTCTTGGCGGCTTCGCCCGCATCGTTGGCAGAGCCGTACAGCGCCCCGGCAAAGGCCGCTCCCAGGTAAGAGCAGGTATCCTGTATGGAGCGGATGGCATTGATGCCGCCGGAGTCATAGGGATCTTCGCCTTCATGCGCGAGCACCAGTCCTATCTTTTTACGGCTGAAACAGTTCGTTCCGTCAGGAAACTCTTTTCCGCCCAGGGCATAACAGCGGTCAATGAACTGCTTGATCTGCCCGCAAAGGTTGAACCAGTATACGGGTGACGTGAATACGAGCACATCGGCTTCTTCCAGTATGGGGTAAAACTGGCCCATGTCATCTTTGAGAATACATCGGCCATCCTTCGTTTTCCGGCAGCCCATGCAGGCCCGGCACGGCCCGATGTTCAGCTTGGCGATGTCCGTTATTGTCACTTCATGCCCGGTTTCCCGTGCGGCTTCCGCCGCTCTTTCCGCAAGCCACGAGGAATTGCTGCTTTTCCGCCAACTGCTGGTTATGAACAGTACCTTGGCCATACATCGCCTCCGTTTTGGTGATCATAATGGCCGAGATTACCGGCCCTGCCTTTAAAGTCAACCGGCGGCCTGCTCCTCCCGAACGGCTTTTCATCATTCTTTGTGGGTAATAAACTTGTGAAATTTCAACTGTCCGTCATCCATGACCCCGCATTCCACCCAGCCGAGATGACGGTAAAAGCCGGGAGCGCGTATCCCCGGCTCAGATCCGGTGGCCAGCCAGGCTTCTTTCACCCCTTGTTTGGCAAGCTCGGATTCGACCACTTCCATAATGGCGCGGCCTATGCCTTTGCCTTCATAATCTGGATGCACAAACAGCGCGAACAAGTAGCCTTCGGATACTTGCGCCATGGCAAAGCCGACGATCCGGCCATCGGCCACGGCCACCGGCACAATGTAGTCGCCGCCCGTAATCATGTCGGCCACCGACTGCGGGGTGATGTCCAGTTCCGCAAGTTCTTCGAGACTCATGTGGTTCTCTTTGACCGCGCAGCGCACGGTAAAGATGTCGGAAACGTCCACTTCTGTGGCGGGTCGTATATCTACTGTATTTTTCATAATTATTCAGCGGTAAGGCTGTACCGCGCTTCAACCGTGTGCTTTGCTCCTTCGGGAGCCAGCACGCTGCTGAACAGCGTGAATGCGTTTACTGGGAACGGCGTTTGGGCCGCAATGGACTGCCGCGCCGTAAGTTCCCGCAAGGCCTTTCGGTCAGCGTTCTTCATTCTGCCCAAAGTGATATGCGGCGAAAAACGCCCTTGCGGAAGCCGCAGATCAGCCCGTGCCGCAAGCGTGGCGTCAATCTGTTCTTTCAACGCGAGCAATTCTTGTGACGCCTCTATCCCGGCCCAGAGAATCGCCTGCGGCCTTCTATCGAAAAATCCAAGCTGGCTCAGGCATAAAGAAAAGCTCTTTGTCTGAACTTCTTCAAGCGCTGCCCGGATTCTTTCCGCTTGCGCCACCGGCACCTCGCCAATGAAGCGCAAGGTCAGATGCAAATTTTCCGGTGCAGTCCAGCGTATCCCGGACAATCCCTTTTGCAACGCCGTAAGGGCTTCCCGAACGGCATCAGGCAATTCCACAGCCACAAAAAGGCGCTGCATTTTCTCTGGAGTGTGGTCTTCGGAATTCATTGTGCCGCCTATATAAAATCCCTTGAAATCTGTTGCAAGGGTTTGCAGGAATATGAACGGTTTTCAACCGAACATAAAACATCTTACAATATCTTAAAACATGCTGAAATCACAGCGTATATCCGAAAAACTTTCAACATCGCGTGATATACTGCAATCACTTCGGAGGACAGGACAAGGTAGGTAGGCCCACCTTTTGGGTGTTCCCCTCCCGTCCTGCCCTGCGGGGCTGACTTATTCGCGTTCCGCTCAACGTAAAACCCAAGAGGTTTGACCCCATGAAAACAAGACTTCTGGCACTGGCGGTCGCCTTGTTCGTTCCGTTTGGAGAGGCTGTTGCGGAGGAGCCGCCTTCCGCCCTGGTCAAGGCCATCGCCCGGCAGGAATCCGGCCTGAATCCCCTGGCCGTTAATGTGGCAGGCAAGTCGCACTATCCGGCCACACGGGAAGAAGCGGAAAATCTGATCCGCGAAGCCCTGACTGCCGGAAAGAGCTTTGATGTAGGCAAAATGCAAATCAATAACTGGTGGATGAAGCGGTTTTCCATTGATCCGTTTTCCTTGCTCGATCCCGACGTGAACGAAGCCTGGGGAAAGCGGATACTGGCGGAAGAAATCGCCAGGCATGGCTTGAACTGGCAAGCCGTGGGCAAATACCATTCGCCCGACCCGGAGCGCGGCAGGCAATATGCCTGGCTCGTCTACCGGCACTATGCAGGCCAGAGAGCCTCCAATAAAAAGGAGGCTCCACATGCCCAGCAAAAAACACGTCCTCAAAATCTACCTGACATCGGCGGAGTTTGGCGAAATCCGAGCATCAGCCGACCGGGCCGGATTGTCACTTTCGACCTTCAGTAAGAAAGTCTGCTTGGGGTTCAGCGTGCCCAGCCTGGAGCATCACGAGGCCCGGCTGGAGCTTCGCCGCCTGAAAGGCGACCTGGGCCGCTTGGGCGGACTGATCAAGCAGGCACTGGCCAACGGAGCCGACCGGCACATCGTCCACAAATTGCTGCATGAACTGGACGCCCGGCAACGGGACGTGCAGGCCGCAGCCGAGCGCATACGATGATCAGCAAGCGCGTATTTATCGAGGCGAAAAACGACAATTACGCCCGCCTTGCCGAGTATATTGCCGCCGCCGGGCCATCCGGCGAGAAATGCCTGATGAACTGGTGCGCAGGCATGCTGGGCGGCGAGGACTACGCGGAAGGCATTGCGGAAGCCCTGGACGTGCAGGCGCGAAATACCCGCGCTGCGTCAAAGACGTACCATCTGGTGATCAGCTTCCGCCCGGAAGACGAGGCCAAGCTGACGCCGGAAGTCTTCAAGACCATTGAAGAGCGGTTTGCCTCCGCTCTCGGCTATACCGACCATCAGCGCCATTGCGGCGTTCACAAAAACACGGGCAACCTGCACATGCACGTTGCCTACAACATGATCCACCCGGAAAAATACACCTGCCACAAGGAATTCCGGGATTTCTGGATACGCGACAAGGTATGCCGGGCCATAGAACGTGAATTCGGCCTGACGGTTGATAACGGCATTGAACACACATCTTCAGATCGACAGCGCGGCAACGACAAAGCGCAGCTTGTGGAAGCCCACACCGGCCAGCAATCATTCGATTCCTACGCCAAGGAGCACCGGGAAGCGATACTCCGCGCCCTGGAGGCCGCAACGTCCTGGCAGGATCTGCACACGGCCCTGGCCGGACATGGTATGGAGATAAAAAAGCACGGCAATGGCCTGGTCATCAAAGACCGGCACAGCAAAAAAACCAGCCACTCTATAAAGGCCAGCGGCCTGGACAGGGGTTTGTCCATGAAGAGGCTGGAGGCTCAGTTCGGTTCCTACCAGCCGTCACAGGCTATGGAGCATGTCCAGGAGCGGACACGCTATGCCGCTGCTCCCTTGCACCGTTCTCCGGAGCGCGGCCAGCTCTTTGCCGAATACCAGACAGGCATTGCAGTGCGAAAAACCAGACTGCAAACCGTCAAAGAGCAGGAAGACGCCACGCTCGCCGCTATCCGTGCCGAATGGGCGGACAAGCGCCGGGAGTTGGAGCGGAAAAACATTGCCAAGAAAAATCTGCGAAGACTCATTCAACTTACCCGCAAGCACGAAGCCGAAGCCATTGCCAGGGCAAAACAGTCTTTCCAGGAGCCCCGCAATAACGTGCGTCAGGAAATCCCGTTCAAATCCTGGAACGGCTTCTTGCAGCACAAAGCGGAGCAGGGAAACGAGATTGCGCTGGCCGTGCTTCGTTCTCGGCGCGATCTTGTTGAGCCGGAAATCATCGCACAGGCCAAGGACTGGTCAGCGCACGGGAATAGTTCAGTAAAAATAGATTACCTACAAAAGGAACGCGCCGTGCTGGAGCATGAGGGATTGGCGGCAAAAGCCAAGCGCCGGTTGCAGGCCATTTTACGAATGGAGCAAGTCGCCTCGGCCAGCGGCAAAAGCAGTGTCTCTTCCCGCGTGGACAAAAACGGAGCCGTCATCTTTGCCTTGCCTTCGGGCGGCGCTATCCGGGACAGCGGCAACAGGTTGTCCTTTTCGGCAAACAATAAAGAGGCGGAGACCTTGGCTCTGCAATATGCGCGGAAAAAATGGGGAAAAGAATTATATCTGGAGGGGAACGAAATCACCCGCATGCCTGCTGTTGAGCGCAAACGAGGAATGGAACGGTAAAACGTCAGCGAGGTTTGCGGTACATCAGGCGGCGTCTCGTTTTTCTCTGCACTGAGGCGCATTCAGGCATCGCAGGATCAGGTACTCTGTTCACAAGCTCAGCCGCGAGTTCATGCGGGGAGAACAATTTTAGAAGGCTGACGGGATCTACAGAACCGGCTTGCGGCAATCCCCTTGTCACCTCTGCGGCTTGAAGATAACGCGGGCCGGTTCCGGTTAGAACCCATTGCGGGTTTATCCCCTTGCGCAGGAGGAGCGTCAGCAACCACTCAGCCGGAATGGACTTACGTTTTTTGGCATCGGAAATAGATGATTGGCGGATGCCTAAAAATGCCGCCAGTTCAACTTGACATAGGTCGTCAAATTCGGACGCCAACCTATGCAGCCATGGCCAGTTGCTCCTCTTGAAGTTTACGAGCAAAGGCCACTGGTGAAAGATAGCCGAGCGCCGCTTGTCGACGTTGTCTGTTGTAAAACATTTCAATGTATTCCGTGACATCGTCGGGCAAAGGTGTCCACAGTTATGCGGACACATGAAGGGTTATTCACAAAGATTTTCGAGAGAGATAAAGACGGCAATGGCGTTTTCCATTGCCACTGCGGCGGAGGATAAGGCTTTGAGTTCAGGGCACGGCTTTTTGCCTTTGCATGCTCGTACGCGGCTTTCGCAAAGCATGAAGGCCAACCGGATTGTCTTTGCGGCGGTGTGTTTGAATTCTTGGGAAGAAACTGTAACTGTTTTCTCCATGGCAACCCCATTTGGTTCCTGTTGTTAAAATGTTTTGGTTAAAAATTTACGATTCGGCCATGCTAAAATATCTTGTTACTTATTGATTTATATTTGTTTTCCCATTTAGGGGTGTGAAAAAAAAGCGAACTTCGCGGCTCGCTTGTTAAGTAGTTAAACCCTGAACTGCCCCTTGCCATCTTTGTTACAAGGGGCAGCTTCCGTCTGCCGCAGAACCGTTTATTTGGCGCGTCCAGCCAATACCGCTTTGAGTGTTTCCCCGGCGGTTGCGGCTTCGCCTTTCCCAACCCGTTTTTCCAGGACGCTGACAAAATCTTTCATCTGCCCTTCGGTCAGCCCCATATTCATGGCTCCGCCCATGTGAAAGCGAAGCTGGCCTGCTGTTCCGCTCATGGCGGCGAGAGCGGATATGGTGGAAAGCTCCCGGCTCTGCCAATCAAGGTTGTCTCGGTAGAAAATGTCTGCAAACAGATGTTCTTTCAAAAAGCTGTCTATGGCCGGAGCAAAAAGTTGGTAGCCGCTCGGCGGGGGGATGGTCGGGCGTCCGCCGATCTTGGCGCGAGTTTCCGCACCATATTGATCCCGGTTGAAATTCGCGGGCATGGGCGTTGCTTCTTTGCCAAGCTCGTCTTTAATCCCCTTCTTCTCACGCTCGTCTATTACAGCCATGAGGGTGTTGATGCCGTTCAGGCTGCGCGGAAATCCTGTATAGGCGTAAAGCTGAATAAGAACTTCCTTGACCTCGTTCACCGTCAGTCCGGCATCGAGCCCTTCGTTAAGAGAGGTTTTGAGTTTTTCAAGGTCGCCATTGGCGGTGAAGGCCGAAATGGTGACAAGAGCTTTTTGTTTGTCATTCAATGTGTTGGCGTTCACGGTCTGCGCCTCCGAAATGGCTGTGAATCCCAAAAGCAACACCAGGGCACCCGCCAGGGTTACGATTTTTTTCCGCATATCTTCTCCCGCTTACCGTTTGCTGTATTGTTCGTCTGTGACTTCTTCCATCCATTCCACCTTCTTGCCGTCTTTGAAGGGGGTTATGGCAATGTGCGTCATGGCGCTGGTTGGTGAAGCGCCGTGCCAGTGTTTAACCCCTGCCGGACATTCAACCACATCGCCCTTGTTGATGACTTCCACTTTACCGTCCGCAGTACCGGTAAGCCCTGATCCTTCGATAACAATCAGACGCTGCCCTGCGGGGTGAGTATGCCAGAAGGAACGGGCTTCAGGCTGGAAGATGACTGTGGACATCGCAAAATTGGCGTCCGGCGTGGCGGGAAGAATGGAGATATGACTCACATCTCCGGTGAAAGTTTTGTTGGATGCCTTGTTTTCCGGCTTGGAGCCAGCTTTCACCACTGCCTGCTCTCCTGCCGCCTGCTGCGACGAGGCTTCGCCAACGAATGCACCCATGGTAAAAAATACTCCCAAAGCCAGAAGTAGCGCCGTCATTTTCATAAATATCTCCCTGGTGATGTTGTTTTCGTAATGTCCATATGGCCAGCCTTGTCTGCGTATGCCCACTGTAGGGCCTCTAAACCCGGAACTGAATATCCGTTTCTGCCGAAATGCTGCCTATTTCTCTCGGAGGTCTTTTCATAAAAAGCGATAGATGCTAAAAATAGCTAAATTGTAAATGGATAATCCTGCCAAATGATGAAAATCGGCAGCACTTATCAGAGAGGTTCGCAATATGAATGTTCCCGCAACCGGCGTTGACCGGATAAACGAACAGCTCAAAGAACAGGTTCTTCGCTGGACGCCTGAAACCGGACGGCTCCAGACAGCCATTGACGGCTTTATGGTGGTGAGGCGGGCTCAGAATAATGAAGTGGTCAATATTTTCGATATCCCGCTTATCGGACTGACTGTGCAGGGTTTCAAGCATTCGGTCATTGGCAGTCAAAGCTACCAATACGGTGAGGGGCATTGCCTGATAACAGGCATCGACATGCCGACTTCAAGCCGTATTCTGCCTGTTTCCCCAGATTCACCCGGCGAACACTTTCTAGCCGTGGCATTGCATTTGGACAGGGAATTGATCGCGCAACTGGCCGCTGAAACGCCGCCTGTGCAGAGATACAGCGGCCCGCACAAAGTGGTTGCCGTGGCAGAGGCAGATCCAAAGGTGGTTGCCGCCTTTTTGCGGCTGATCAACCTTCTTGATGAGCCGGAAGAAATTCCGGTAATGGCCCCGCTGTTCATACGCGAAATTCATCATCGGCTTTTGGCAGGTCCGCAGGGTGAATGGCTACGCACAGTCTGCACCAACGGCACCCGGACAAACCAGATCGCCCGCGCTATCACCTGGCTGCGCGAGAACTACAAAGAACCATTACGGGTTGATGTACTGGCGCAAATGGTCAACATGGCTACGTCCACTTTCCATAGGCATTTTAAAGAGGTCACTGACCGGAGCCCATTGCAGTTTCAGAAGCAACTGCGTCTTTATGAAGCTAAACGGTTGATGCTGTTCGACAGCCACGATGTCAACAATGCCGCCTATGCCGTGGGGTATGAAAGCTCCACGCAGTTCATCCGCGAATACAAGCGGGAATTCGGAGCGCCGCCTCGCCGCGATACATCACGCCTACGTCCGCAGATGGAGGCCGAAGCCTTACAGGCATAACCAGCCTGACCAACAAAAAAGGGTTGCCACCGGGCAACCCTTTTTTGTTGGTCACTGTAGTCTGTCAGAGAATTTTGCCAAGCCAGGCATCAAGTTGCCTGCCAACCGCCTCTTTACGCTCCTCCTGGTAGGCCCGCCCGTCCGGCTCTTCCCCTCGACCATTATCATAGGTGCCGCGAAAGCCGATGCTTTCCATGACACGGGCATTTTTCGCCCGGTTGCGCAGATCGCCGTCAAACCGCCTTCCGTCACCCGCATATGTGTAAAACCCGGCAACCGTCTTTCCCTGGAAATCAATATCGCGCAAAAAGGTCATTACAGGCGTTGCCGCCGTGTACCACCAGATGGGGCTCCCGATGATCACCACATCGTATCGGCTTATGTCCGGGAATTCCCCTTTGAGTTCAGGCAGGTTGCCGGTTTCCAGTTCTTCCTTGGGAATATCCGCAGCAGCCGGACGTTCTCGCGTATATGTTTTGACGGTTTCAATTTTATATATGTCACCGCCTGTTTTAGCCTGGATCATCCTGGCCACAGCTTCCGTATTGCCGGACTTGGAATAAAAAACCACCAGCACCTTTGGCTTTCCGGCTTCAGCGGCCAACACTTTACCGGGCACCATTCCAGGCACAGTGACGCAGCCCAAAAGCAGCAGGCCGTATAAGAGTAATTTCATGCTTGTGTCCTCCCTGTTTTTATGCGGGCCTACTTATCCATCAGCTCAAAGGTGACATTTATGTCGCCGGTTCGCCTGAATATTTCTACTCCGTCGATACGGCCAATTTTCTGCAAGCTGCTGATCCGCTCGCCGTTCTGCTCGTACATGATCACAAAGCTGTGCCGTGGCGTCCAATACACAATGTCGCCTACTTCGTAACCGCTGGTACCTGCTTCGTTTGCAGGCAGCGCATCCGGGAAGCGGTAGCACATTTCACGCGAGTACAGATCCATCATCGGTATCGTGAGCGGGAATTTGGCGACCAAAGCTCTGGTAGTCGCGTTGTTCAGGAATGTTGCGGTCAGCACATGCTCGCCGGCGGTAACTTTGACCTTGATTTCGCGGGCTTCGGCAGCGTTTGCGCTGAATGGAAGTACAGCCATGAACGCTATTGCGAGTAGAATTGCTTTGAACATTGTAATCTCCTTATGCTGCCGCCTCAGAAACGACAGCCGGTATTGTTTCTGTTTGCCCTACAGTTGACGGCCAGGTCGGCTGGCAGCCAGGGGTATGGCTGTATCCACAAGTTTCCCAGCCAGACGCATAACGAGGTGCGTTATGAATGCATACAGTGCCATGATGGAAAAGGCGCTGGCATAGAACAAAACGGCTGGACGTTCCATATCCCAATAATCAAACCCGAATCCAAGGAACAGCTTGGCTCCCATTTCCCGATCAAACGAGGCCCAGATGCCGAAAGCAAGAACCGTAAACGCAAGGATTCGCAAGGCGGTGAGTGTCACGGGATGCAAAAGTGCGTTCCCTGTCATCTTGCGCACAAATCCGCTGATCATGCTCCAGTGCATTCCAGTATGAATGCCTATAATCACCAGCCCCCAGTAAGCAGCAAGGGTGTGCCATTCGCGGTACTGCATTCCGCCTTTCAGTTCCAGGAAGGAAAGAACAAAACGGGAGTTCATCATGCCGCCTGCGGCCAGGAGCAACATCAAGCCAAGCAGTGAAAGGTTCACCGCAGTATTCACAAGGCGGCGGAGGGTATATTTTCCTTTAAAAAGATTCGTATACCAGCGGCGGTTGATCCAGGTAAGCACGGCGAACAGGGTAAACAGCGCCATGCCCAACCATTCGTGAGTTTTTTCTTCCGTGAGCCGGAAGCCCAGGCTGGCCAGGAACAAAACGAGCATGGCCAGATCAATGCCCAGCTTGACGGCTATGGAAAGCGATTTTCGGCGTATCATGCCGACTCCTTATTGCTCCGCCGGCGCGATACGCACCTGGATGGAACGGCCAAGGCTGAACAGCGGCTGGATGTCGGAAGTCATAGCGCCGAGCACCACTACCCCGTCCACACTCGCGCCGGTTTCTTCTTTTTCAATGAAAATGACGAAATCCTGTCCGGGTATCCAATAAGCCAACTCGCCGTTGCGATACCCTTTTTGTACCTGTTCCCGGCTGTATTGCAGGGGTGATATGTCTCCGCAATAATCCCGGTTGCCGCGATTCAGTGACACCGTGAGCGGAAGTTTCGCTATGAGATCTTTGGCAGCGGCATTGTCGTAAAGAACAGCGGAGTAGGTGCTACCTTCAATGGTCAGAGCTATTTTCGTGCTCTTTTCTTGAGAATCGCCTTGCTGGGCAAACGCCGTCAAACACATGAGCAGGATTATTGCCATGGCGAATAGGCTTATTTTTATAGTGTGCATGAAAAACTCCTCATTTCTCTTTTTTGAAAATTACCTGAAATCAGAAAACTCCTATTGGTGCTTACAGCATAGGCATTCAGCCGCCATGTTTGAAGATACGATCCTGCCTCTATACTGCCTGATTCTCTCACCTGTTTATCATTATGCGATAAGCAACTAAGCCTGAACAAAGCACAGTCATGGTACTCACGCCGTAAATCATGCTGACGCTTGATATCCCTGCAATGAGTCCAAGCGCAGGCCCGGAAATGCCCAGCGCCAGATCCAGAAAAGCCGTATATGCGCCCATGGCCACGCCGCGTTGTTCCGGCGCGGCTGCCTGTACGGCTTCTACTCCCAGGCCGGGGTACACCAGGGAATAGCCAAGGCCGGTCAACGCCGCCCCGATGAAGGCAAGAAGAGAGTCGGGCGCGAGCCAGATGCAGGCTTGCCCGGACGCCTCAATGATAAGGCAGGTCAACGCCACCTTGGCCCCGCCTATCTTGTCCGGCAGATGCCCGAAACAGACACGGCCAAGCATGAAAAATATGCTGAGCAGCGAAAAGGCCAGCCAGGCTTGATCCCACCCATGCTGTGCGAATAACAACACAATAAAGGTCGTAATGGCTCCAAACCCCACGCTGCTGAAGGCTAGGCCCACTCCCGGCACCCACACGGCACGGAGTACGCTGTTCAGTGAAGCCCGCGTTTTGGCAATCGGCAACGCGGCAGGCAGAGGCGCAATAAACACCATGGCAAGAAGCGGGAGCGCAAAGGTAGCCAGCGATATGGCCTGAAAGCCGATGGAGGAAAACAACATGGTGCCAAGGGGAGCGCCCACCGCATAGGCAATATACATGGCCGTTCCCACCCAGGAGAGAACCATGCCTGTGTTGTTTGCTCCGGCCCGGATGATGCCCCAGGTTGAAGCCCCGGTGATGATGAAACTTTCTCCCGCACCGAGAACGGCTCTGCCGAATAAAAGAACGGTCATGGAAAGGTACGGACTGCGCATAAAAAACAGTGAGAGGTAATACAAACCTCCTGCCAGCGCGGCCAGGACAAGCCCCAGCATCATAGAGCGTTTCGCGCCTTTCGTGTCGGCGTAGACACCGGCCCAGAAGCGGGAAAGAAAAGACGCGCCGAACTGAGCGCCCGCTACCAGCCCTACATAGAGGGTCGGCAGGCCAAGGTCTTCATGGACGTGCAGCGGGATAACCGGCATGGCCAGACCAATGACCAGAAAGGATACCAGAATTGTCCCGACAAGTGGCCCCAGAGCCGAAAACAATGGGTGTGGGTGTGACGTATGTATTGCTGTAGGAGTTGCCATGAAAGCGCCTTTACCGCCTGCAAAGGTGGATTTTGCTGATAGACAAAGGCCGGAACAAAAGACGGGGCGAAGTGCCCGCCGCTTGTTCCGGCCTTTAGGGGTTACAGATGTTTGCCGTAAAAGTCCGTGAGCTTGTCCACAACGCCCGGCACATACTGCTCTTTGTCGTAGAGGTCGATGTGGGTTGCGCCTTTGATGATGAAGAGTTCACGGGGTTCCCGCGCCATATTGTAAGCGTCCTGGCTCAAATACAGAGTATCCGCCGCGCTGCCAGCTATGAGCAGGAGCGGACGGGGCGAGATCCAATCCACATGGTCGAACGCGGTGTACTCAAACATTTTGTCAAAGCTGGTAAACCGGTAGCGGTTCGTGGAACGGGGATGGGCTCCGCGCTCCGTGCGGTAATACTCATAGCCCTCGCGCCAGAGAGAGTTCGGAGCTGCGCTTGCCGGAATTTCGTCTGGAGAGTTGACCACATAGCCGATGTATCGCACATCGCCACCGGCAGCCTAAATGGTGCGCTGCCTGCCGACTTCTTCCAGAACCTTGTTCCGGCTTTCATCGGTCATGGTGCCGCCGATACCTTCCCGGCGAGTGCGCCCGGAATCAACGGCGCTGATGGTGGCAACCGCCTTAATGCGGGCCTCGGTCTGCGCGGCGTGTACGGTGTAGCCGCCTCCAGCGCAGATGCCCAGAGCGCCTACGGATTTCACGGCTGGATGGTTGGAAAGAAAATCAGTGGCGCTGCGAATGTCTTCCACGCGGGTAGCGGGATCTTCAATGAAGCGGGGCTCGCCTCCGCTTTCGCCCTGATAGGAAGCATCATAAGCCAGGGTGATAAAGCCTTTTTGCGCAAGGCGCTCCGCATACAGGCCCGCCGTTTGTTCCTTTACCCCGCCACCAGGATGGGTAATGACAATGGCCGCGTATTTCTTGGAAGAATCATAGTCAGCCGGAGTGAAAAGGTTGCCGACTACGGTTATTGCTTTGTTGGGAAAAGTTACCTTTTGGACGTGGACGCCCTTTCCCAAGGCCAGGGGCGTGGAAGTTGTTTCAAATTTTTGGGATGAGGCCCAGGCGGAAGCGGCCACCCAACACATGCCGATAAGGGCAAACACGGAAGCAACTGCGAAATTCTTGATCATACCAGCTCCTTTTTTACTGCCGCCTGCTCTCATTTGCAGGCGGCAGCACTTTTTTGATGAGCTCAATATGTCGATTTCACAGGCTTATGGTAAGATACGATCCTGCTTGAAAGCTGCCTGATCCTGTCGGAAGAGCTTCGTTTCAGTTCATGCCTTGCATTCCGGCCAGCCGGTGCAGCCCCAGAAGTCATAACCGCCCTTGCCGTCTTTGCCGGGCTTTTTCACCCGGCGCACCATAGGCTTGCCGCATTTTGGGCAGCCCTTGCCCGTGGCCTTGGCAAAGGCCTCGAGTTCCTGCTCCAGGCGGGCATGGGCTTCGCCGACCACGGCGCGATAGTCGGCCTTGCCTGCCGCAATATCGTCCAAGGCCTGCTCCATCGTGCGGGTGAACTCGTAGTCAACAAAGCTGAAATTGCCGTGCAGGGAATCGACCACCATGACACCCACGGGCGTAGGAACCAGGAAGCGTTTCTCGGTTTTGACATAACCTCGGCTCATAATGGTATCCAGGATGGCGGCATAAGTGGACGGACGGCCAATGCCGCGCTTTTCCAGCTCTCGGATCAGACTGGCTTCCGTGAAACGGGCGGCGGGCTTGGTCTTTTTCGTCAGCACAATGCCGGACAAAGCTGTGGGGCGGGTTCCCGGCTTCATGGCCGGTACGGGGTTTTCCGGATCTGCTGAATCGTCAGTATCTTCAGTGGCCGCATCACCAGCAGTCAGAACTTTCCAGCCCTGTGAGAGCAATGTTTTGCCCTTTGCTTCAAAGAGCGCCTGTTTGCCGTCCATTGCAATGCGCAAAACCAGGCTGCAAACCGTCAAGGAACAGGAATACGCCATGCTCGCCGCCATCACAGAATGGGCAGCCAAGCGCCGGGAACTGGAGCGCAAAAACATCGCAAAGAAGAATCTGCGAAGACTCATTCAACTTGCCCGCAAGCACGAAGCCGAAGCCATTGCAAAGGCAAAACAATCTTTTCAGGAGCCGAGCAACAATGTGCTCCAGGAAGTCCCGTTCACGTCCTGGAACAGTTTTTTGCAGCACAAGGCGGAACAGGGAAACGAGATCGCGCTGGTCGTGCTTCGTTCCCGGCGCGATCTTGTTGAGCCGGAAATCATCGCACAGGCCAAGGACTGGTCAGTGCACGGGAATAGTTCAGTAAAAATAGATTACCTACAAAAGGAACGCGCCGTGCTGGAACATGAGGGCTTGGCGGCAAAAGCCAAGCGCCGTTTGCAGGCCATTTTACGAATGGAACAAGTTGTCTCGGTCAGCGGCAAAAGCAGTGTCACTTCCCGCGTGGACAAAAACGGAGCCGTCATCTTTGCCTTGCCTTCGGGCGGCGCTATCCGGGACAGCGGCAACAGGCTGTCCTTTTCGGCAAACAATAAAGAGGCGGAGACCTTGGCTCTGCAATATGCGCGGAAAAGTGGGGTAAAGGAATCCACCTTGAGGGGAATGAAATCATTTGTAATCCCTCAGTTGAGCGCAAAAAAGGAATGGAACGGTAGCAGCACTTCCAGCATCAGGGTATTTTGTGTTGAACTGGAAAATGTTCTTTCCTGATTCGTTTGATATCGCGGTGTGGTGGCTCTCCGAACATGCGTTTGTATTCGCGACTGAATTGCTGGATGTTTTCATATCCTACTGCGCGGCCGGCGTTGTTGGCGTCCATTCCTTCCGCCAGCATCAGGCGCTGGGCCTCATAGAGCCGCAGATATTTCTGGTATTGGATGGGGCTGACCGAGGTGACCTTTTTAAACTGGCGGTGAAAAGTCGAGGTCGCCATGCTCACCCGGTCCGCCAGTTCCTCCACCCGGAGCGGCTGCACGTAATTTTCCCGCAGCCAGGTCACGGCCGCGGCCACCTGGTTGCTGTGCGAGCCGACGGTGTAAATTTTCCGGAGCGAGGCTCCCTGCGGACTCATGAGCACCCGTGTAATGATTTCGCGAATGAGCAGGGGCGCGCGCAAGGCCAGATGCTGGGGGTGTTCGAGGAGTTCCACCAGCCGGGTGAAGGCGTCCAGAACGCCCTGGTTGACCTGGGCGATGGAAACGCCGAGCGGATCCACGAACCCGGGAATCGGCGGAATCTGCGCGGAAAGCTCCGTTGCGACCGCACGGTCGATTTCCAGGGAAACCGCGAGCAAAGGCCGTTCCGGGGTGGCGTCGAGAATTCTGCTGGTGCTCGGCATGTCCACGCCGTTGACCAGGCTGTCCATGGCGCCGTAGCGGAACACTTCGTTGCCGATGAGCGATTCCTTCTTCCCCTGCACGATCAGGCCGATGGCCGGCGCGTAGAAACAGACGTCCGTCCTGCTGGTGTCGTTCCACCGGGTCAGCGACAATCCCTGGACCTGCGTCTGGACTTTGCCGTCCTCGCTGGTCATGCGGGATACCGCTTCCGTAAGGCGTTCGCCGAGAATGGCGACGTTGTCTTCTGCCCACTGGACGTTCGTAGTCTGTTCCATCTTGTGCTCCAGTTTTATTTGCATAATCCTGCCCTAATTTGAGCAAAAGGGGAATGCGGTGGCAGGAATATGCAAAAATAAGATAAAATTGGATATTCGTTATTGCGCTCCGGATGGATATTTTACCACATAACCTCCCTTCCTCCGCCTGCCGCATGTGCCGCGGGGAAAGTCCATCCAAAGGAGCATATAATGAAAAAGAATCTCTCAAGACGCACATTCCTGAAAGGAGGAGCTACCGCGGTCGGAGCCATCGCTGCCGCCGGCGTGCTGCTCAAAGCGGATCCTGTTTTCGCGGCCGTGCATGGGAACAATAACGCAGCCCCGGCTTCAGGCAAGGCCAAGGTGTTTTTTACCAAAGACCTCAGCGCGGAGAGCCTGCAAAAAATGTATCGCCAGGTCAGCGGGCCTTTGACAGGCAAGGTGGCCGTCAAGTTGCATACGGGCGAGCCTCACGGACCGAATATTGTGCCGGTTTCCTGGGTCAAGGAGTTGCTGCCGGAAATACCTGACGGAACGGTCGTCGAAACGAACGTTTTCTACGACAGCCCGCGCAAAACAACCGAAGGTCACCGGGAAACTCTGCGAACGAACGGCTGGGACTTTTGCACGGTGGACATACTGGACGCGGACGGCGACGTGAACCTTCCCATTAACGGCGGCAAATGGTTCAAGGAAGTCGCCATGGGCAGGAATATTCTGAACTACAACTCCATGCTGGTGCTCACCCACTTCAAGGGGCACACCATGGGAGGATTCGGCGGGTCCATGAAGAACATCGCCATCGGCTGCGCGTCCGGAAAAGTCGGGAAAAAGCAACTCCACCAGCAAGGTAATAACATGTGGGGATTCTCCGGAGAGCGCTTTATGGAACACATGGCTGAATCCGCCAAAGCGATAATAGACCACTTTGGCCCGCGCATTGTTTACATCAACGTACTGCGCAACATGTCGGTTGACTGCGACTGCGCGGGAACTGACGCCGCGCCCGTGGTCACCCCGGACCTCGGCATTCTCGCCTCTACCGACCTCTTGGCTATAGACCAGGCTTCCGTCGACCTGGTGTACGCCCTTCCGGAAGCAGAGCGACACGCTCTGGTGGAGCGCATTGAATCCCGTAGTGGCTTGAGGCAGCTCACCTATATGAAGGAGTTGGGCATGGGCAGCTCCGAGTATGATCTTATAACACTATGAAGGATTTCAGTTATGACTCGTAATTTCCTGTTTATGGTTTCATTCATACTGCTGCTGGCTGCACTGGCGAGCCCCGCGGTGGCAAACCAGGAGCCATCAATGTCCAACCAACCGAAGACCACTTCCGCATCAGGCAACCGTGTTCTGGTCGCCTATTTTTCCTGCTCCGGAAACACAGAGCGGGTCGCCGGGCTGATAGCGGAGCAAACCGGCGCCACGCTCTACAAAATTACGCCTGAAACGCCCTATACGTCCGCCGACCTGGACTACCGGAACTCTTCCTCGCGTTCGTCCAGGGAGCAGAACGACGCTTCCGCCCGTCCCGCGCTTTCCGGCTCGGTGCAGGGCATGCAAAACTATGACGTCATCTTCATCGGCTACCCCACCTGGTGGGGCCAGGCGCCCAAAGTCATCCTGACTTTCCTCGAAAGCCACGACCTGGGCGGTAAAACCGTCGTGCCGTTCACGACCTCGCACAGCAGCCCGCTCGGTTCCAGCGACACCAACCTGCACAGGTTCGCTCCTTCTGCGAACTGGAAACCGGGTATACGCTTCTCCGGGCAGGCGTCGCGCGAAGCAGTCAACGAATGGCTACAGGGTCTGCGGCTGACCGCGAACAGAGCCCGCGGCACGAGCAACTTCGACTTGAACAACAGAACGGTTCTGCTCAACAGCGGCCATGCCATGCCCATCGTGGGCCTGGGTACTTACAGCCTGCAGGGCGGCGTCTGCGCGCGGTCGGTTTCAGAACACCTGAAAGCCGGCGGCCGCCTGATCGACACGGCGTTCATATACCACAACGAGGCGAGCGTCGGGCAGGGTGTCAGGGAATCCGGCGTGCCGCGGGAAGAAGTTTTTGTCACTACGAAGCTATATCCGAGTCAATACGCCAACGCGGACGCGGCCATCGACGAAGCGCTGCAAAAACTGGATCTGGGATACATCGACCTCCTGCTGCTCCACCATCCGGGCGAGCATGACGTGGCTGCCTACAAGGCGATGGAACGGGCCGTGCGGGACGGCAAGGTCCGTTCCATTGGCCTGTCCTGCTACTACGTCGCGGAGCTGGACAAATTCCTGCCGCAAGTTTCCATCACCCCGGCCCTGGTGCAAAACGAGATACACCCCTATTACCAGGACAACGACGTGACCCCGTACATCCAGAGCAAGGGAATCGTTGTGCAGGGCTGGTATCCGCTGGGCGGCAGGGGGTACAACAAGGAACTGCTCAATGACCCGACGCTGGCAGGGATCGCCCGGGTGCACGGCAAATCCCTGGTCCAGGTCATTCTCCGCTGGAACCTGCAAAAGAGCGTGGCCGTCATCCCCGGCTCGAGCAATCCCACCCATATCAGGGAGAATCTGGGCATCTTCGATTTCACGCTTTCGGAAAAGGACATGGCCGCAATCAACGCTCTCGACCGGAACGAAAAACACGACTGGTACTAAGATAACCTTGGAACATGCGGCCCCGCCCTTACGCTCTGCTATGTTCAACCATTCTTGATTGAAATGAATTTTTTCCGCCGGGTCTGGCAGGAACATACAAAAATTGGATAATTCCGTATCTATAAAGGGCCGCTCCGGCGGCCTATATCTATCCGGACATTATGAAACTGCCCGCAAGGGAAAAATCGCAAGGAGATTACCATGAACATAGACTTTACCGGGCAGGTGGCGCTGGTCACCGGAGCCGGATCAGGAATCGGCCGCACGACGTCCATCGCGTTTGCCAGGGCGG